>JALZGD010000018.1:5912-13967 GCA_030861205.1 Actinomycetota bacterium | reverse complement strand
GGATCTCGGTAGGGAGTCAGGGAAAGCCACTCAGCCTGTCGGTGGGGCAGGGGGCCGTATGGGTTGTCGTCCAGGACACGAAATTGATCCGCATCGGCATCCACAGCCACCGGGCGTCGATCGTGTCGCTCGTCCATCACCCGCTGGACGTCGCTGCGCGTCAAGGTGCTGTGTGGGTCCTGGACGCGAAGAAGGGCCTAGTCCAGCTGAGTGATGCAGGGGACCGCATCCTCGGTGATCCGATCCGGGTCAATCCGATCTCGGTTGCGACGAACCGATCTGGTGACGTCTTCACGGGTCCCGGCGCGCTATGGATCGCAAGCCGCGGGTCCAACACGATCACTCAGATCGATCCCACGACTAGGACGCTCGTTTCGACCACCGAGCTAGACGGCGACTACATAGACATGGCGATCACCCCGACGGGTGTGTGGACGCTGTCGCGGGCGGGTGACCAGGTGGCTTATCTGACGCATCTCGACGCAAGCACCGGTAAGCCGATCGGCACGCCGACCAAGCTCGGCGGAGATCCGGTCCAAATCACGAATACGAATCCCGATCTGTGGATCGCGTTGCGAGCAGACGGCGGCATCGTCCGCATCCCGCAGAACGTCGCGCCCTAAGACGCGGTAGAGCGCGGCTCCAACTTAGTCTTTTGCGGTGCGAATCAAGTGTCTGCTGGTGGTCGCAGCGCTGGTTGCGGCTGGGTGCGCCACTTCCGATACGAGCGCCCCGGAACCGCGAGACTCAGTCGTCTTCAATCCCGAACCGCGGCACGGGCCTTACGTCGTCGTCGTCGTGGACAATCACTTTCACGATATCCACCCCGTCGACGACCCCGACATAGCTGCAAACAGACCGTTCGTGGTCACGAATGAAGGACAGAATCTGCACAACTTCAGCGTGGAGGGAACCGACATTTCCAGGGATCTACATCCTGGAGACACCCTCCGGTGGGCTCGGATCGGGCACGTGTTACGTCCCGGCACTTACGACGTGTTCTGCAGATTCCACTCGAACATGACTGGCAAATTCACCGTCGTGCGACGCGGCACGTCGTGACGATCGCCCGGCTAACTAAGTGGTGATCGCGGAGTGAGCTTCGGGGCGCTTCGCAGGCGGGTTCTCGGCTTTTGGTGAGCGAGCCGGCATCTTGCGCGTCTGCGCGAGGAACAGGGCCCCGACCGGTACGAGGTAGAGCAGGTGGAAGAGAAACATCTCCAGCGACGGCGAGGGATAGATGCCGAACAAGCCGTTGAGTGTCTCGCCCATCCACCCGTAGCTCGGGTTCAGGAAGTGCCAGGAAAGAGTCCAGATGTGAGCATTCGCGGTACCGAAGACGCCGACTTCTTGGAATTCGTGAATCCCTTTCGAGACGAGACCCGCGGCGAACAGAACGATGAGGATCCCCGTCGCGCGGAAGAAAACGCGCAGATTTACCTTGCGGCTCCCGCTGTACAGGAGATACCCGAGCACGGTTGCGCCCGCGAGACCGAGCAACCCGCCGATCAGCTCTTGAGCGTTAGACCGTTGACCGACAGTGGTCGACACGAGGTAGAGAGCCGACTCGAGACCCTCGCGAAGAATCGCTGCGAACGCGATGGTCGCAAGCCCGATCGCAGAGCCCGAAATCAACGCGCGGTCGACCTTCGCGTGTAGCTCGCCTTTGATGTGACGAGCCTGCCGTCCCATCCAGAAGATCATCCAGGTGAGAACGCCGGCGGACGTGAATGCGATGAGACCTTCGGTAACGGGCTCGGCAGTGCCATGAAGATCACCCAGTAGCGCAAAGACCGCGATGCCCGCGATGACCGCGAGGACGGTGGCGACCGCCACGCCTGCCCAGACGGATCTGAAGTGACGCTCCATACCGAGCCGCTTGAGGTAAGCGAGCACGATGGCCACGATCAGGGCTGCTTCGAGCCCCTCGCGGAGCATGATCAGAAACCCGCTGGTCACGACACTCTCCGGGGTCTAGAGGACCGGTGTTCGGCGTACCTTACAGTCGAACTTAGGGTCACCTTACCCCGTACAGGCGTGGCCCGGCCACCCCGGGGAATAAGGGGGCCATGGCGAGATCGACCGGCACCGTGGACAAACTGATCGCGCGGCTCCCCGGTCCGGTCGAGACGGTTGTCGACCGCCTTCGCGATGAGGACGTCTTCTTGCTGTCCGCCGGCCTGGGTTTCTACGCTCTCGTTTCGATCGCTCCGCTCGTCATCTTCGTGCTGTGGATCGCTACGTTGATCTTGGGAGATCAGCGTCTGCACCATGCGGCTCACCAGCTGCAGTCGATAACGCCGTCAGGGATCGGGGCGGATCAGGCGCTAGTGCGCGTGGCGAAACTCGGTTCGTCGGTCGGTATCTTCGCGATCGTGACGGGGTTGTGGCCCGCGACCGCGTATGGAGCCGGACTGTCGCGTGCTTTCACAAAACTGACTCCGCAGAAAGATGTCAAGGCGCGCGGCCTCAGGGGCCGAGCGCTTGCCCTTGTCGTGCTCTTACCGCTGTTCGTGATCGGCGTCCTCGTCGCGTCCTTTGCCGGGACGGCGCTCGGCGGTGGAGGATGGCTCGCAACTGTCTTGGGCTGGGCCATCGCTCTAGCGACCGGCTTCGCGGTGGCCGGTTTGACACTCAGCCTGATGTACCGAGTGTTCCCTCCGGTGAAGCTCGGATGGACGGCCATCTGGCGCGGAACCCTGACCGCGGCCGTGTCGATCTCGCTCCTTTCGCTCCTGTTCACGATCTATCTCGAGCTCGGTTCGGACTTTCAGTCGCACTACGCAACGAGCGGCCTCGTATCAGGCCGCGCTCGAAGACAACTAAGACATCAGTGCCGTAGGTCCGGATCGTTTCTCGGGTCGACGGTGGGGTCGTGCCAAGTCGGGGGCGCGGCACGTCGCGTCCTACGCAGCTGGTTCAATGCCGCTGCCCCTAGAGCGATGAACACGACGATTGCCAGAACACTGCCCGGCCCGCTCGAACCCGGACGCGGCCCCGGAGTGGGGCTTCCAGATGGGACACCGCCGGGCGGCGCGAATCGATCGAGCGCAGACGAATAAACGCGGGTTCCGGAGCATGCGTCGTCGCGAAACGGCGGTGAGTCATTCACGGGCATGAATAGGTAGCGATGACCTACGGTCCACGTGCGGGCGTTGCTCAGAACGGTTCCGGAATCCGTTTCCGATGTAACGACGATCTGATCCGGTAGGTCCGGGCCTTTCCACGTCGCTTCGACGCGGACAACAGCCGAGTGACCTTCGTCCTGGACGCCGGTCACGGTCCCCACGAAAACGACATGGGCAGAGGCAATGTCCTGTGAGACCGTCCCCGGTGCGCTGCAACTAGCCGAGGCCGGCGCCGCGCCGAGGAAGAACATCGACACGAGGACGACTGCACCGGCGAGCTTCACGGTGGTGATTGTCGCCCGGGAAACGCAATTAGCGCATACATGGAGCTTGGCCCGGAGAAGTAATGTCGGTGCGATGGATCCACGCCGCCGGTCGAGTCGCAAGAGCGGCTCGCCGAGCCCGCTCGAACGCATCCCGCCACGCAGGACCAGCGGAGACGACCCCAACGCGAATCGGCAGCGGTGGATCACCGCCGCGTGGGTGATCGGCGGGATCATCCTCGTCTTCTTGATCCAGGGGCTGTTTAATTCGACCGAATCGATCACGTTCTCTCGCTTCCAGAACCTCGTGGACAACAAGCAGGTCACCGAGGTCAACATCACGCAGACTTCGGTTACAGGGATCTACGTAACCGGCAGTGACAAGCACAACTTCTCGACGACGATTCCACCGAACTTCCAAACGAACAGTCTGGTGAATCAGCTGCGCGCCAATGACGTCGCGGTTTCGGGCACGCAGCCGAGTCCGTGGAGCGGGCTCTTCATCAGCTTCATCCTGCCGTTCGGTTTGATCGCGCTGCTCTATTACTTCTTCATGCGCCGGATGCGTCAGCAGATGGGTGGGGGAGCGCTGTCCTTCGGCCGCAACAAGGCAAAGCTGTACGACCGCACCGACATGAAGACGACTTTCAAAGACGTTGCCGGCGTCGACGAAGTCGAGGCCGAGCTATCCGAGCTCGTCGAATACCTGAAGCAGCCGAAGAAGTTCCAACGGTTGGGGGCGCGGATCCCGAAAGGGGTGCTCTTGGTAGGCCCCCCGGGAACGGGCAAGACGCTTCTCGCTCGAGCGGTGGCCGGTGAAGCGAACGTGCCGTTCTTCTACATCTCCGCATCCGAGTTCATCGAGTTGTTCGTCGGGCTGGGGGCCGCGCGCGTGCGCGATCTCTTCCGACAAGCGCGCGAGCGCGCCCCTGCGATCGTCTTCATCGACGAGATCGATTCGATAGGGCAGGCGCGTTCCGGCGCGGCGGGAAATCAACTCGGCGCGAATCAAGAGCAGGAACAGACCCTGCAACAGCTCCTTACCGAGATGGATGGGTTCGAGCCGAATTCCGGGGTCATCATCGTCGCCGCATCGAACCGGCCGGAGGTGCTCGACCAGGCGTTGCTGCGGCCCGGCCGCTTCGACCGTCAGATCCAGGTCAACCTGCCTGAGGTGAAAGGTCGTAGGGAGATCCTCGCGATCCACGCGCGTGAAGTGAAGCTCGATCCAGGTGTCGACCTCGAGGTACTTGCTCGCAGGACGCCGGGGTTCTCGGGTGCGCAATTGGCGAACGTCATCAACGAAGGCGCACTCCTTGCCGCGCGCCGCAATCACGAGCAGGTGTCGATGTCCGACCTCGAGGAAGCGATCGACCGCGTCATCGCGGGGCTCGAGCGTCGTTCGCAAGTCTTGAGCCCGGAGGAGCGGAGGCTGGTCGCCTATCACGAGATGGGCCACGCACTCGTTGCGCACTTCGTCGAACACAGTGACCCCGTCCACAAGATCTCGATCATTCCCCGCGGTATCGGTGCCTTGGGCTTTACGCAGCAGTTGCCGGACGAGGAGCGTTATTTGATGTCCGAGCCCGAGCTGCGCGACCGCATCGCCGTATTGATGGGGGGGCGTTCCGCCGAAGAGCTCGTCTTCGGCTTCGCGACTACCGGCGCTCAGGACGACCTCCTGAAGGCGACGGAGATCGCTCGTCGGATGGTGATGGAGTTCGGTATGTCCGAGAAAGTCGGGCCGATCAACATCGCGCAGCAGGGGGGCCGTTTCCTGTCTCCGATGTTCCGCCGCGGTGAAGACGTCTCCGACGAGACCGAAGTCGCTATCGATCGAGAAGTGAAGGCGATCCTGTTGGGGGGCCGCGAGAAAGCGCGAACGGTCCTCACCGACCACCGTGACGATCTCGACGCGCTGGCGAAGATCCTCTTGGAACGGGAAACGATCGACCGGGCCGACTTCGACGCATATTTCAGTCACTCGGCGACCGTGGAGCTCCACCCACAGACCGCAGAAGCCTAGCGACGCTAGGGCGGACGGCCCGCGGCGCCCGTCGTCTGGGCGAAAAGAGCTGGGAATTTCATGGGTCCGGTGAAAGTTGACAATTCCGCACTCAACTTTCATCATCAAGGATGTATAGCCCATGGATCTGAACAAGCTCACGGTCAAGTCGCAAGAGGCGCTCGCCGCAGCTCAGAAGCTTGCGAGCGAGTCGAATCATCAGCAGGTCGAGCCTGCGCACGTGCTTGCGGCACTGCTTGCCGACGCTGAGGGGATCGTCTATCCGCTGCTCGGGAAGCTCGGAATCTCCGTCCAAACGCTTCGGACGCGCGTCGCCGGCGTGGTCGATCGCCTTCCCAAGGTCTATGGATCTGTCGAGACGTATCTGTCGCCGGGGTTGAGGGACGTCCTCGAGAGGGCGTTCGGCGAAGCCGAGGGCTTGGGGGACGCTTACGTCTCGACGGAACACCTGTTGATGGCGCTGGTCGAGCAGAAGGACGACGTTGCTTCGCTGTTGTCCGAAGCCGGCCTCGATCGGACGCGCATCCTGGAGGCGTTGAAGGAGATCCGCGGCACGCAGCGTGTAACGGATCAGAACCCGGAAGACAAATACCAGGCTCTCGAGAAGTTCGGCCGCGACCTGACCGAAGCGGCGCGCCGCGGCAAGCTCGATCCAGTGATCGGGCGCGACGAGGAGATCCGCCGTGTGATCCAGGTGTTGTCGCGGCGCACCAAGAACAACCCGGTTCTGATCGGTGAGCCCGGCGTTGGGAAGACCGCCATCGTCGAGGGGCTCGCGAATCGCATCGTCGCCGGCGATGTCCCGGAGTCTCTGAAGAACAAGCGAGTCGTTGCGCTCGACATCAGCTCGATGGTTGCCGGCGCGAAGTACCGGGGTGAATTCGAAGAGCGGCTGAAAGCAGTGCTGAAGGAGATCGCGGCCTCTGAAGGCGAGATCATCACGTTCGTCGACGAGCTGCACACAGTTGTGGGGGCCGGTGCCGCCGAAGGCGCGATGGATGCCGGAAACATGATCAAGCCGATGCTTGCGCGTGGAGAGCTGCGCATGATCGGTGCGACCACGCTCGATGAGTACCGGAAACATGTCGAGAAAGACGCCGCTCTCGAGCGGCGGTTCCAGCCCGTGGTCGTTGGCGAGCCTTCTGTCGCCGACACGATCGCCATCCTCCGTGGACTAAAGGAGCGCTACGAAGTCCATCACGGCGTGCGGATACAGGACGCGGCCCTCGTTGCGGCAGGCGTGCTGTCGCACCGCTATGTAACGGGGCGGTTCCTGCCGGACAAGGCCATCGATCTGGTCGATGAAGCCGCGTCGCGTCTTCGGATCGAGATCGACTCGATGCCGACGGAGATCGATGTGCTCGACCGTCGCGCTAAGCAGCTCGAGATCGAAAAGGCAGCGCTTGCCAAGGAGAAAGACGCCGCATCGAAGGAGCGCCTCGCTCGCATCGAAGAAGAGCTCGCCGGTCTCCACGAAGAGATGGACGGGATGAAGGCGCATTGGTCGCAGGAGAAAGAGGCGATCGGTCGGATCCGCGGACAGAAGGCGGAGATCGAGCAGGTGAAGGGGGCCGCAGAGCGCGCGGAGCGCGACGGCGATCTCGCAAAGGCCGCCGAGCTTCGCTATGGACGTCTCGTCGAACTGGAACGCCAGCTCGCGGACGCGAACAACGAGCTGACGAAGCTGCAGACCGACCGCAAGTTCCTAAAAGAAGAGGTCGACGAGGAAGACATCGCCGAAGTCGTAGCGCGCTGGACCGGCATCCCCGTTTCGAAGCTGATGGAGGGAGAGGTCGAGAAGCTCATCCACATGGAGGACGGTTTGCACGAGCGCGTCGTCGGTCAGGACGAAGCCGTCGGAGCAGTCTCGAATGCGATCCGGCGGGCTCGGTCCGGTCTCGGCGACCCGAACCGTCCGATCGGATCGTTCATATTCCTTGGCCCCACAGGGGTGGGGAAGACGGAACTGGCTCGCGCGCTCGCAGAGTTCGACGACGAGCGAGCGATGGTCCGCATCGACATGAGCGAGTACATGGAGAAACATTCCGTGAGCCGCCTCGTAGGCGCGCCGCCGGGCTACGTCGGTTACGACGAGGGCGGCCAGCTGACGGAAGCGATCCGCCGGAGGCCGTACTCGGTCGTGCTGCTCGACGAGATCGAAAAGGCGCATCCAGACGTCTTCAACGTCCTGTTGCAGATCCTCGACGACGGACGACTCACGGACGGTCAGGGACGGACGGTCGACTTCAAGAATGCAGTCATCATCATGACGAGCAACCTCGGGTCGCAATGGATCCTGACCGGAGACGATGCCGCGATGGAGGAGAAGGTTCTTTCAAGCGTGCGCGATCACTTCAAGCCCGAGTTCCTCAATCGGGTCGATGAGATAGTCGTGTTCCATCGACTCAGCGAGTCCGATCTCGAGAAGATCGTTTCGATCCAGCTGGATGTACTCAGGCAGCGGCTTGCAGACAGGAACATCTCACTGGATCTGACCGAGGACGCCAGGCGGTATCTGGCGGAGCGCGGCTACGACCCTGCTTATGGAGCGCGGCCGCTGAAACGGTTGATCCAACGTGAGATCGAAAACGAACTCGCGCTGAAGCTGCTCGACGGCACGTTCGCCGACGGCGACCAA
>JALZGD010000018.1:3596-5902 GCA_030861205.1 Actinomycetota bacterium | reverse complement strand
AACTCGAGGTCGGCACGGAGGGATCGCTCCTCACCTTCAGAAAGCTCTAGTCGACGCAGTCTGGCGGCTAGGCGACGTCAGAAGGGGCACTGAAGGCCGAAGCTCTCGCGGCTATGGCCTCGATGCGGCCGGCGATAGTGCGTGTATGCGTGCTTGAAGACGAACTTCTTCTGGTCTGCGCACCATCTGCGGAACTCCAGTTTCAGGCTGCCGCGGATGCGGTGGAACTTTCCCTCTGCGCAGTTGGGATCGCAATCGTTGTAGTGATAGACGCCGCGCGCGAACGCTTTCTTCCTGTGCCATGAGAACCAGCGGAGGTGGTTGACGTAGAAGTTTCCGTCTCCACACGCGAAAAGGATCGAGTGCGGGCGCTCCTTCACATGCTGGCAGTCGTACGTCACGTAAGTAGGTGATCGGCCCAGGGCGGATGGGAGAGCGACGAGCGTCACTGCGGCCATCACCAGACCACCCGCTAAGACCCGTCTCATCGGCCTAGAGATAGCACATCTAGGCCCGGCGCAGGGAGTCAGACAATTCCGGCGAATCCTCTTAATTGGGGATGGTGCTCAAGGAGGGGGAAACGTGCGCGACATTCTCACCAGGTCTCGGCTGGTCCACCTAGCCACAACCGTCGCCCTACTACTACCTGGAGTCGCCGTGCTCCAAGGTGAGGCGCCGGTGGGCGCCGCCACGTCGGCCCCCGGCTTCGGTGCTCCCGTCGAGATCCCTGGAGCTAGCGGTAGCGAGCCGACCCTCGCGATCTCCGAAACCGGCAAGCGTTACGCGTCGTGGCAGGTGCCGGGGCAGGTTTCGACGACAACCAACGGCAAGGATTTCACCAGCGCTCAGACCTTGAAGCCGACCGGCGGGGGAGATGTCTCTGCTGCGGTCGATGCGGCGGGGGCCGCTTACATCGTGCAGTTCTGCAGTTCGCAACAGGAACTCCACGCGTGTCTCTGGAAGAGCATCGACGGCGGCAAGACGTGGACAGAGATCGCAACGATCGCGGACCAGAACGAACCGATCGACCGCCCGTGGATCGACGTCTACCCGAAGCACGCAACCGGTAACGGTAAATGGGACACCACCAAGACGACCGTCTATCTCGAGTACCACACGCTTGGTCCGGACGATCTGATCTACGCGACCGTGTCGACCGATGGAGGCGCCACGTTCTCGACGCCTCAGGTTCTGAGCGCGAACCCAGGTTCCGTTAGCGCGTCCGCGTGCAACACGATCCCTGGTGGTGTGAGGGTCGACCAAAGGAATGGCAACGCCTACGCACTGTGGATTGCAGGGAACGATGCGCCGAGCAACGCAGGGACCGGCTGCAATTACTCGCAGATCGGACCATTCGACAGAGCGTTCGTAGCGCGCACCAAGGATGAAGGCGCGACGTGGAAGACCCATCTAGCGTGGCATGGACAATTCGACACGTCGTCGCGTATCGGAGACAACGCGGACAAGATCTTCGCGACGATCGACATCGATCAGGCAGGGGAGATCTACGTCGGGATGGGTGTTCGACATCACGACGACCCGGCCGGTTTCGTTCAGCAGTGCGAGACGAATAACGGCGATTGCCAAGAGAAACCGGAGCAGACCGATCTCGAGCTCGTTGCATCTCCGTTCCACGGAGCGCACTGGACGCCACCACTTGTCGCCAGCCAAGAGAAGGGCTCGTACTTCTTCCCGTGGCTTGCAGCCGGCAGCCCCGGGCGGATCGACGCCTTCTACTACTACTCGACAACCATGCGACCGAACGACCCGAAAAGCGTTTGGTATCCGCAGGTCAGTCAGATCACTCATGCACGAGCCAAACTGGTCAAGTCGGGCGGCAAGAAGAAAGCGGTGTGGGTTGGGACGCCGAGAATCACCGAAGTGCGGATCGGTTCCAAGCCGAACCACGTCGGCGGTATCTGCACGTTCGGGATCTTCTGTTCGGCGGTTCCCAACGCCAACCGCGATCTCGCAGACGTCGAAGAGATCCATCTTGATCCGGCAGGCGGCGCCAACATCGTCTGGACCGATGACTACAAGAAGGGCGCGCATATCAACTTCGTGTGCCAGGACTCGGGCCCGAGCCTGATTAAAGGGAAACCCGCGATACGAGGTTGCTACAAGGGGCGTTAGCCGCTCGGACCGTCGAGAGCGTCGGCATTCAGTACCTTTGCCGAGTGACGGATAAAGGCATAACGATCATGCGATGTGAGGCTTGCGGAGACGTCTTCCCCGTCGACGCCGGCAATCGTGACATTTGCTGTCCGTCGTGCGGCAGCAGCGAGCTCAACGAGGCACACGAGCCG
>JALZGD010000018.1:1644-3586 GCA_030861205.1 Actinomycetota bacterium | reverse complement strand
GCCCAAGATCGCCGTCGCTCCGATGGCCTTCGAAGAGATCGAGAAGACGATCGCGGCTTCGGGTGGCGAGGTCGCGGCCCCCGAAGAAGCCGACGGGCTCGTGTGGACGAATCCCGCCGATCCCGACGCGTTGAAGGAGCTCCTGACGACGTCGAGCGCACGGTGGGTTCAGCTTCCGTTCGCCGGCATCGACCGCTTCGTGGACGCGGGGGTCATCGATCCCAAACTGACGTGGACGTGCATGAAAGGCACTTACGGACCGCCGTGCGCGGAGCTTGCGTTGTCGCTGATGCTGGCCGGCGCGCGGCACCTGAAGGAACACTTCGCGGCGAGGACGTGGCGGCCCGGAGGCTTCGGCACTCCCGAACGCCGTCTCGAGGGGACCACGGCCGCGATCCTCGGGACGGGTGGCATCGGCACGGCCCTCGCCCGGATGCTCGTGCCGCTGAAGGTGCGGATGATCGGCGTGAACCGTTCGGGACGACCGCTCGAGCACGCGGTGGAGACCGTCACTTCGGATCGACTGAGTGAGGTTGCAGCGAACGCCGACTTCCTCGTAGTGACCGCTGCGCTGACGCCGGCGACATATCGCATCGTCGATGCCGCGGTCCTCGATGCGATGCCTGCACGCTCGTGGCTTGTGAACGTCGCTCGCGGGGGATTGGTCGACACCGACGCCCTCGTCGAGGCACTGAGGAGCGGCTCTATCGCAGGAGCCGGCCTGGACGTGACGGATCCCGAGCCGCTGCCCGATGACCACCCTCTATGGGACCTGCCGAACGCCCTGATCACGCCGCACATCGCCAATACGTGGGACATGGCGATCCCGCAGCTCGTCGCCCAGGTCGCTCGCAACGTCGAGCTGTTCGCGGAGGGCAAAGCGCTCGAGGGGGTAGTGGACGCGGAGGCCGGCTACTAGGAGCCAGAACTTAAGTCATCCGCACTTAGATTATGTGTTGACACAACCTCAGATTTGCGCGACACTACCTCCGACGGGGCCCGCACAGGGCGGGCCGGCAATTTGCAAGGAGGTGTTGTCAGGTGCGTCTCGGAACCTCTCCGATTCTCACTAGAGACTTCGACGACATCGTCTCGCGGTTCTTCAACGAGCCCCAGTCTCAGTGGACCTGGCCGGCCGGCGGATACAACGTGCCGACCGACGTCTTCCATGTGGACGACGCTCTCGTGATCCGCATGGAGCTTCCCGGCGTAGACGCCAGCGATGTCGAGGTCGCGGTGCAGGAGAACACCCTGCTCATCAACGGCACTCGCAAGTTCCCGTTCGACGCCGACAAGGTGCGCTTCGTCCGCCGCGGCTCGTTCTACGGTGAGTTCACGCAGAAGGTGGCGCTCGGAAAGGGCCTGAACGTCGAGGCGATCAACGCGCGCTACGACAACGGCGTGCTCGAGCTGCGCATCCCGTACGCGGAAGAGGTCCAGCCCAAGAAGATCTCGATCGAGGTCGGCTCGGGAGCCCAGGAGCTCAACGCGTAACCGCAACGCACTGATTCGCAAAACGCCCGGCCCGGCCGGGCGTTTTCGCGTTACAGCTGCGAAAGGAACGACGGGTCGCACGAGCGGGTGGCAATCACGACGTCGAGGCCGCCGAGCCCTCCCGGATCCGTCAATGCCCCCAACGCCTGACGCCGCGAAAGTGTTTGAAGAGCAGCAGCGCCGCTCCCTTCGAGTACGGCCGCCCGGTGCGCGTTACGCAATCTCTCATCGATATCTCTGCTGCCGAGCGCGTGCAGGACGTCGCGTTGCGCGAATGGGCCGTGCGCACCGAGCCCGTTCATCGACAGGGCGTGTGTCACGGCCGTCCAGTTGACATGACTCGTGATGTCCTTTTCTCCGACACCAGCTAACACGTCGTCGTCGACGCCGGTCTTCGAGTACGCGACGAGCGTTCCGTCCGCACGCTGAGCGAGACGCTCGGAGGAAT
>JALZGD010000018.1:0-1634 GCA_030861205.1 Actinomycetota bacterium | reverse complement strand
GATCAGCACGGTGGTTCCGCGATCGACGAGCGATGCCAGTCGCCTGACCATCTGCTCTGCCGCGATTCCGACTTCGATCCGCCTGCCATCCTCCGGCTGTAGCGCGTGTCTTTCGAGGTATGCCGCAACTTCGTTGTTACGTGGCGGTCCTTCGACGAGACCCAGCCGGTCGCCCTGCAGCCCCACGAAAAGCTCGACGAATCCGTTGGGCCGTCCCTCTATGAGGTGCACAGGCATGTTGTCGAGCACTTCGTTGGCGAACAGGCACCGAACCGACGTGTGTTCGATCTCGTCTAGCGACGGCGCCCATGTGACGCGATCGTCGGAGGCAAGCAACTCGCGTTGCCGAGCGGAGACACGCTCCGAGCGCTCCACCAAGCAATATCGCAAGGCGCGGGCGAAAGGACCCTCGCTCGCCGACAGGACCGCCGCGGCAAACGCTCCTTCACCGCCTCCGACCTCAACGACCTCGAACGTCGAGGGCCGGTCGCACGCGGCCCACATTTGCTCGAACGCCCGGCCCCACAGTTCGCCGAACGAAGGATCGAGCTCGGGTGAGGTGACGAACTGGCCGTGCCATCCGGTTCGGATCTCGCCGGAGCCGTAATAACCGTGGGTGCGGTCGTATAACGCGATCTGCATGAACGCTGCAAACGTGAGCGGGCCGCTCGTCCTTATGCGATCTGCGATGCGCTCTTCGAGCGTCACTGCCTTTTTGGTACAGCTTTCGGCACCCGTTTAGCGGCAGCGCGGGCCCCGTCCCGGACTTGCTCGTACCACTCGAGCTTCTGTTTGTGCGTTCGAACCGCCGCGAGAGCCAGCTCCGCCACGCGCTCGACGGAACCGTGATCGTCGCGGTCCGAATAGATCGCGATCAGGCGGTCGTACGGCCCGCTGGAATCGAAACTCGCCGCAAGGACGCTCTCGTAGAGCTCCACGGCTTCATCCGTGCGGCCGAGCTGCTCGAGGTTCTGCCCGCGCAGAAACGCGGTCACGGCCTCGGAGTTCGAAGTGGGCGCTTCCGGCAAAGTCCCTCCTTGATTCCCGGCTTTAAGCTAACCATTCACTCGATTCCCTACAGTCAGACCGCACGGAGGACGCATTCACATGGGCACTTCAGACCTCGCATCGATCGCCAACCAATTGGTAGCCCCGGGCAAGGGGATCCTTGCCGCCGACGAGAGCTCGGGCACGATCAAGAAGCGGTTCGACTCGATCAGCCTCGAATCTACCGAGGAGCACAGGCGCGCCTATCGAGACATGCTCTTCACCGCCCCCGGCGTCGAGGAGTACCTCAGCGGGGTCATCTTGTTCGACGAGACGATCCGCCAATCGGCATCCGACGGGCGAACCTTCGTCGACGTGCTCCAAAGCCGCGGCATCGTCCCCGGGATCAAGGTCGACAAGGGCGCCAAGGACCTAGCACTGTTTCCCGGAGAGAAAGTCACCGAGGGCCTTGACGGTCTACGGGAACGCTTGAACGAGTACTACGAGCTCGGAGCGCGCTTCACGAAATGGCGGGCCGTTATCACGATCGGCGACGGCATCCCATCCACTTTCTGCATCCACTCGAATGGTCACGCCCTCTCACGTTTCGCCGCCCTTTCACAAGAGGCAGGGCTCGTGCCCATCGT
>JALZGD010000132.1:2074-6637 GCA_030861205.1 Actinomycetota bacterium | reverse complement strand
CTCCGGATGGGGCCACCTCACCAAAGCCTCGACGCTGCCCACTTTGCCGGACGGCATGTCGACGATCGGTTGATAAAGGAGCGTTAGGTCGCCGGACGCGATCGCTTTGCGGAGATCTGCCGCAAGGGCAAGGCGGCGCCATGTGTAGGGGTTGTTCTCCGGCTTGTAGATCTCGAAGCCGGTGTGTCGCTTCTTTGCTTCCTCGAGTGCGATCTCGGCGTGACGTAGTAGCGAACCGACGTCGTCGCCGTGTTGCGGGAAAACCGCGAGGCCGGCACTTGCGCCCAGGTCGAAGGCGGACGAGTCGATGAAGTAGGAGTCGTCGAAGGCCGCGAGGAGCGAGCGCGCTATCTCCGTTGCTTGAAAAGGCGTAGGTAGCGACGGGGCGAGGATCGCGAATTGGTCGCCGCCGAAACGCGTGACGGCTATCTCGCTGTCGACCACGCCTCGAAGCCTTGTACCGACTTGTTTGAGCAATTCGTCGCCGACCTCGTGTCCTAGTGTGTCGTTCACGTCGTTGAAGTCGCTGATGTCGACCATGATCACTGCGACCGTCTTGGCGCTCGACCCGGCCGCTGCGATGGCGTCGTCGGCGAGAGCTTCGAATTCAACCCTGTTCGGGAGGCCGGTCAGCACATCGTGGCGGGATTGATGCTCTTTTTCGATAGTCACCGTGGCGCTGCGATAGATCGCAACCAACGGGATCGGCAAGAGGAGCATCAAGAGCACATTCCTGTCCGCTACAACCAACAGGATGGGCGCTAGAGCGATCAATGCCCCGTTTGTCGAGACCTGGAACCACAGGTCGTCGAGCAACAGCCGGAGAAGCGGTAGCCCCTCCGAGAGGCCGATCCCTATCCCGGTCAGCGTGTTGTTCATCACGAAGAACACCGCTGCTGCCGCGAGAGCCGCGAAGAAGTGCGTGGCGCTGAAGTTAGCTGCGGTGATCGGCGAGGCGAGCGCATGAAAGAGCAAACCCGCAGACGCCAGCGAGACGATGTACTGGCTGACGTTGAACAGACGCGCCCACCACGAGATCCGGTGTACGGCACCATCGAGCAGGGATGCAACGGACTGAGCGACGATCACAAAGATGAGAGGCCAGCGCAGCAACAACGCTAGTGCGAACGGGCCCGAGACCGTGATGAGGTCCTTCGTGCCCTTGCGTTGAATAGTGATCGGGAAGAGCTCGCCGACGATGAGCAGACAGATGAACAACGCCAGCTGTGTAGGTCGCACGGGCGCAGGTATCGACCACCCTGCTCTCGACGCGACGACTGCTATCGCTACACCCGCCACGGCGCAGTTGGCCGCTACGAAGATCGGTAGACGATGAGACCCCGACTGATCGGTCCGCTCGGCCACGCTGGCGCCTGTTTCGATCGTTCTATTTGTGGAGGATGCGGCCGCCGCTGGTCGGGCTCGATGTGGGGGAGATCTTGGCGCCGGCGGGCGCGCTACCTATCCACAGCGCGCTCGTGCACAACGCAACGACTACCGTGAGGACCAACAGGGTTATCCGGCGTTTCACAAGATTGCTCCTTGTCCGCTAGCTGCTCCTGTCATTGTGGGCGCCGTCAGGCGCCCAACCAATAGCGAAGCCGGGCTATTTTCTGACTCTATGTAGGCGAGCGACTGCATAGCGTTATTGCAGCGTGGGGGCGATCTTGCCGGTCGCGGGGGGTGACCTGTAGTCATATCGGGCCAGGCAGAGCCTCGGTAGGGGCGGTGGCGGGCCATTGAGACGACGGCGCCAAACCGTCATCTTTTACTTCGGATGAAGGTTCGCAGTTTGGCTGTTTCGGTGCTGTTGCTCGGGTCCCTTGTCGTTGCTCCTTACGCGCGCGCGAACGACACGAGCGCGCGCGTCGTAAACGTTCGTGTCGATCAGGGTCTCGTTGGCGTCAACCACCCTCTCGAGTTGCACGAGGTTGTTGACACGCTTACTGGCCAACCTCTCGTCGGTACGGGCCCCAGCGGATACTCACCTACGACGATCCGCAGCTATCTCGGAGTCACTGGGACCGGAGCGGGACAGACGATCGCCATCGTGTCTGCTTTCGACCATCCGAATATCGCGAGCGACCTCGCGACCTTCGACGCGCAATTCGGCCTCCCCGCGCCGCCCACGTTCAAGAAAGTGAACCAAAGCGGAGGAACGGCTTATCCAAGCGTCGACGCTGGGTGGGCTATGGAGACGGCGTTGGATGTCGAGTGGGCGCACGCGATCGCGCCGAGCGCCGGCATCCTGCTCGTCGAAGCCACGTCGAACGCTTGGTCGAACCTCACGGCTGCGCTTTCGTATGCATCGAAGCAGTCAGGTGTGACCGTGATCAGCAACAGTTGGGGAGTAGGCGAGTTCAAAGGCGAAACGACCAACGACACGTACTGCAAATTGTCGAACGCACTGTGTGTCTTCGCCACGGGGGACGCCGGAAACCCCGGCACATACCCCGCGTACAGCCCATTCGTTCTTTCGGTCGGTGGCACGACTCTCAATCTGAGCACCGACGCCGTTACGGGAGCCGTCACCGTCACGTCCGAGACGACGTGGATCGACTCAGGCGGTGGGGTGAGCCTCTACGAGACGAAACCGAGCTACCAAACGAAAGTGAATGCGTCCACGAAACGCGGCATCCCCGATGTCAGTTACGACGCCGATCCCAACACGGGCTTCGCGATCTACGACAGCATCACTTTCCAAGGCGTTACCGGCTGGATGCAGGTCGGCGGGACGAGCGCCGGGGCGCCGCAGTGGGCGGGCATCATCGCGCTCGCCGATCAGGCACGTAAAGCAGCAGGCAAGGGCCTCCTTGTCGGTTACACCTCGAGCACTTACAAAGCGAACTCGACGATCTATGGGCTCACGTCTGGCCTGGCCGACATCACCACTGGCACTAACGGTTCGTGCGGAAGCGTGTGCTCTGCCAAGGCCGGTTACGACTTCGTCACAGGCGTCGGCAGTCCGCGATCGGGCATCATCTCTGCGCTGACCGCCGCGCCGTAACCGCGACCTACCCTGCGTTCGGATTGAAGATCAGATAAAGCCGCGACTTCTTCTTGCAGCGCGTGTTGTCCTTGAAAACCCCGATCGCTGAGCCCTTCCTGAAGTCGTCTTCCACTTCGCCGGACTCAGAATCGCCGCGACCGAGCGTCCAGCCGTGATCCGGCCACTTGTTCAACACGAAGCGGGCGAAGCCGTTGGCGCTCGTGGGTGGAGGCAGGCTCGCAAGCGAGCAGCTCGCGGCTAGTAAGACAAGAGCCGCATTGCAAGGCAACCGACGCGGTCTCGCTCGAAGTTCTGTAACTATGCGGGCCATGGGACCGCAGCAGGCTCGCGTCATAGAGGTCGACGGAGCGCAGGCGCGCCTCATCGATGCCGGGGAAGGGGAGCCCGTCGTGGTCCTGCACGGTTGGGGCGGTCGCATCGAGTCGATGGCCCCGGTCCTCGACTGCCTGTCGCCGGCATTCCGGACGATCGCTCTCGATCTACCGGGCTTCGGCGATTCGGCCGCCCCGCCGGAGGTGTGGGGCACGCCCGACTACGCTCGATTCGTTCGGCGAGTCCTCGACGCGCTAAACGTCGAACGGGCACACTTCATAGGTCATTCGTACGGTGGGAAGACTTCCTTGTACTTGGCTGCAACCGACCCGGGAGCTGTCGGGAAGCTGGTCGTGGTCGATCCGACAGGTCTAAGAACGCCTCCTTCTTTCAAGGCTCGAGCGAAGCGCGCCGTGTCGCGTGCGGGGCGAGCCGCGGGCGCGCTCGGCCCCCCCGGGCGTGCCCTCAAGGAGGCGATCTACAAACGCGTGGCATCGAGCGATTACAGGGACGCGGGTGCGATGCGTCCGATATTGGTTCGTGTCGTCAACGAAGACCTTGCCGAGCTTCTGCCCGACATCGCAGCGCCTACGCTGATCGTGTGGGGAAGCCACGACGACGCGGTTCCATTGACACACGCTTACGCGATGGAGAAGACGATCCCCGACGCGGGTCTCGTCGTCTTCGAGGGGGCCGGGCACTTCCCGTACCTCGAGCAGCCCGACAGGTTCTGTCGCATCGTGCGGCACTTTTTAGGTGAGCCGGTCACGTGATGCACACTGCTGCCGCAGGTCTCACTGGGACGCGCGTCATCGAGTTCGGTTTATTGGGCGCGTTCATGGTGTGGCAAGTCGTCAGGCTTTCGGACGCGTTGCACATCTTCCAGCTCGAGGGCTACAAACGGGCGAGATTCGTTTCATGGTGCCGCGGCAACGTGAAAGCGGCGCTCTTCCTCTCGGCGCCTCCCGCGAAAAAACCGCTAGTCATGACGTCTCGGGCACGTCGAGTACTGATCTCATCGTCCTTGGTATGCTTGGTCGTTGTCGTCGTCCTGGACGCCCTCATCGATTCATCGGGCGCCGTCGAGCTTGCTGCAGAGGTCGGCGCGCTCGTCGTGCTCTTCGTTGCGACGCCACTCGTTGTGGTCGCTGCCGACGTGTTACTCGCTCCGATCCAATCGTCGATCAACGCGACGTACTTGCGCCGCGCACGTTCGACACTGGCGAGGGTCGACCCGGTTG
>JALZGD010000132.1:0-2064 GCA_030861205.1 Actinomycetota bacterium | reverse complement strand
CGTCGACGAAATTCGCGATCGCCGCCGTCGTCGGCGAACCGAACGAGGTGCTTGCGACCCCCGGTTCTTACAACACGCCACTCGGCGTGTGCCGGACCATCAACGAACAACTGTCGGACAACCATCGATATTTCGTCGTCGAGATGGGGGCGTACAAGAGAGGCGACATCGCGGAGCTTTGCCGGTTCGTCAAGCCCGACATCGGAGTCTTGACGTCCATCGGGCCCGCGCACCTCGAGCGCTTCGGTTCGATGGACGTCATCCGCCGGGCCAAGTACGAGGTGATCGAAGCGTTGGACGCCGGCGGCACAGCGATCATGAACGTCGACGATCCAGAGGTGCGCGCTCTCGCCGACGCGACCCGACATGTTCCTGTCGTGCGATTCGGCATTCAGCACGGCGGGTCGCCCGACGTTTCCGCCGAAGGCGTCTCGATCGATAAGTCGGGGACGTCGATGACCGTGAGCTCGGGAGGACGCTCGATCGAGGTGACGACGAAGCTTCTCGGGAAGTACGCGGTGTCGCATGTACTGGCGGGATTCGGGGTCGCGCGGGCCCTCGAGATCTCCCTCGACGACGCCGCGCGACGCGCTCGAACCATTGCCCCCGTAGAGCATCGACTGCAGTTGATCGAAGGAGCCGGTGGGATCACCGTTATCGACGACGCATTCAACTCGAATCCGGACGGCGCGGCCGCTGCTCTCGAAGTACTCGCGTCGATGCCGGGAGCCAAGAAGGTCGTCGTCACGCCGGGCATGATCGAGCTGGGGGAGCTGCAGGCTCAAGCGAATCGGTCGTTCGGTTCCCACGTAGCTCGGGTCGCGCAAGTCGCCGTGTTCGTCGCTCGTACTAATCGCGATGCCCTTGTCGCCGGCGCACGCGAGGTGGCAGATGGTGCAGAAGTCGTGACGGTCGACACCCTTGCCGAGGCGACCGAGCGGCTCAAGACGATCCTCCGCCCCGGGGACGTCGTCCTATTCGAGAACGATCTGCCGGATCAGTACGAAAGGTAGGCGCCCAGACCACCGCCCGGGGCCCGCCGAGGCCACTAATACACTCGGGCGCCATGGAACGGCTCAAGGTAGGCGTCGTCTTCGGTGGTCGATCCGTCGAGCACGACGTCTCCGTCATCACGGCTCATCAGGTGATGGCCGCCCTTGCCCCTCGCCACGAAGTGATCCCGATCTATGTCACTACCGCCGGACGATGGTTGACCGGCGAGGGGCTGAACGACCTCGATGCCTACAAGCAAGGCCGTGCCGAGGAGATCGGCGAAGAGGCGTTCCTTCCTCCCGTGGCCGGGTACGGCGCGCTCTTGGTGCCGGGCGGAAGATTGCGCTGCCCCCGGAATTTCGACCTGGATGTGGTCGTCCCCGCCATACACGGCACTTTCGGTGAGGACGGGACGCTTCAAGGGCTACTCGATCTAGCGGCGATCCCGTACACCGGCTCCGGTGTAGCAGCATCCGCCGCCGGCATGGACAAGGTTTTGATGAAAGCAGCATTCGCCGCGGCGGGGCTGCAGATCGTGCCGCACGAGTTGGTCGAGACGGACGAGCTCGTCCGCTCGGCCGATCATGTGCTCGAAAGGGTCGAGTCGAGGATCGGATATCCCGCCTTCGTGAAACCGTCGCGCCTCGGATCGAGCGTGGGCATCGGGCGTGCGGGCGATCGCGACGCACTGGTGCAGGCTCTCGACGTCGCGGCCCAATACGACAAGAGAGTCCTCGTCGAGAAGGCGATGGATGGCTGCATAGAGGTCAACTGCTCGATTCTCGGGGGGCCGGGACACCCGGCCAGAGCGTCCGTGTGCGAGCAGCCGATCGCGTGGGAGCAGTTTCTGTCTTTCTCCGACAAATATCTGCGCTCCGACAAGAGCGGCGGCAAGCAGGGGATGGCGTCTCAGCAGCGCAGGATCCCGGCCCCTATCAGCGACGAGCTGACATCGCTCGTCCAGAGCAACGCGCTCCGCGCCTTCGCCGCGATCGACGCGACGGGCGTCGCCCGCGTCGACTCTTTCGTCGATCAAGAAACGGGCGAGGCTTGGGTGATGGAGATCAACAC
>JALZGD010000336.1 GCA_030861205.1 Actinomycetota bacterium | reverse complement strand
GAAGCAGCAGTCTGTCGTAGTCGGCATTGCCGTCGTCGTCGACCGCGTACCAGACGGGGATCGGCACACCGAAATACCGCTGACGGCTTGCACCCCAGTCCTGATTGAGGCCCTCGACCCAATCCTCGTAACGCTTGCGGAACATCTCGGGATGCCACTGGATCTTGCGACCTTGCTCGACCAGCTGCCGTTTCTTGTCCATGACTTTGATGAACCACTGGCGCGACACGACGAACTCGAGCGGTCGATCTCCCTTTTCGAAGAACTTGACCGGACGGACGACCTTCTCGGGGCTCGCGCCCGGCTCTTCATCGAGCGCTCCGGCTTTATCGAGCAACTCGACGATGGCCTTTCGCGCCTGATTGATCGTCAGGCCGGTGAGCTTGCCGTGATGGCGACGCGCCAGCTCTGCGTCAATCGTCTGCCAGTGGTCCTGGCCCCACGGAGCCGCCAGGATCCTTCCGTTGCGGCCGACTACCTCGCGCGCCGGAACACCCATCTCGCGCCATTTCTCGACGTCGGGAGCGTCGCCGAACGTGCACACCATCAAGATTCCCGTTCCCTTCTCGGGATCCGCCGACTCGTCGGCCATAACCGGGACCGGCGCGCCGAATAACGGCGTGATTGCCGTCTTGCCGATCGCATCTTTGAATCGACCATCATCCGGATGAGCGACGAGCGCGATACACGCCGGCAGCAACTCCGGTCGAGTAGTGGCGATGACTACCTTTCCGCCGTCTTCGAGTGCGAACGCGATGCGGTGATACGTGCCTTCACGATCCCTGTCCTCGACCTCCGCCTGAGCGACTGCTGTTTGGAAGTCGACGTCCCACATCGTGGGAGCTTCGCGGAGCACGGCTTCGCCTTTGTCGATCAGGTTCAAGAACGACCATTGACTGACGTACCGGCAGCGACGGTCGATCGTGGCATACGTGTGGGACCAGTCGACCGACAGTGCGATGCGCTGGAACATGTTTTGGTATTGCTTCTCGTCTTCTTTCACCACCTCATCGCAGAGCTCGATGAAATTCGAGCGCGAGATCGCCAAGATGTCGCCCTCACGACCCCACTCGAGCTTCAGATCGGGGTCATATGCCAGCGATGGGTCGCATCGCACCTTGAAGACGTTCTGAACGCGCCGCTCGGTGGGCAATCCGTTGTCGTCCCACCCCATCGGATAAAAGATGTTGAACCCGCGCATCCGCTTGTAGCGCACCATCAGGTCCGTGTGCGTGTACGAGCAGACGTGCCCTATGTGAAGAGAGCCGCTTGCGGTCGGGGGCGGCGTGTCCACGACGAATGTCTCGTCCCGACCGCGCGTCGGGTCGTAGCGGTACGTACCGTTCTGCTCCCAGAACGAGCGCCACCGCTCTTCCATCTTCAGCATCTCGTCGTCCCGCTTAGCCACTCACTGAACTCCAATCACGATTCGGGCGAGAAGTGTTTCATGGTCGCTACGGGCCCCGACCGCCACATACGACAGATGATCCAGAAAGGTCCGGGCCGCATCGGGCAGACTCTTTACCTCCCCCGCGACAGTAACGAGCGAATGGCGGTCGAGAACCCCCTCCACCGCGTAACCGGACCCAAGACCCGCCCGCACTTCGTCCAGGGTCGCTTCGTCGACGGCAGGTTGATCACCGAGCCCTTGGCCATCCAATAAACCATCTACGAGACGACCGATCGCGGGCGGCACGAAACCCGTCGCGATAGCACGAAAGGCGGTCCCCAAAGCCGTCGCTCCAGTCCCGCGATCCACCGCCTCCTCGAAGACGATCGCGTCGGATCTCAAAAAAGCAGCGACTCCTACGGAGGGAGCTGCCGAAAAAACTGGCAGGACTCCGATCGGGATCGGCGTGAGCGACGCGAGCTGAGACGAGCGCAAATAGAAGGTGGCGACGCGATCCTTCGGCAGCCGGTCCATCGTCGTTGTGAAGTCGTCGTCATCTCCCAAGGACGATCCTTCCGACGCTCGCACAACTTCCTCGAAGATGTCCGTGCTCCTCGTAACCACAACGAAATCGCCGACGATCCCTGCCGTGGCTCGATCGAATTCCGTGTAGCCAACGCCGCTGTATGAACCGTGCAACGCTCGCGCGCCGTCCAATGAGGCCGAAGAACGCGCGGCTTTGTCCAGAGCCATGCCCGCTGCCGACCGATCGTGGGTCGCCACGAGGAGCGCGCCTTGCGGC
>JALZGD010000131.1:6210-6674 GCA_030861205.1 Actinomycetota bacterium | reverse complement strand
GAGCAACTTTGCGGGGATCGTCCGCACTGAAGTCGCCGTCGGTATCCCGAGCGACGCCTCCATGTTCGTTGCGATGACGCCGGCAACCCCCGGAAGAGGGGTGGCGTCTTCAGGTGGCTCGTGGATCGGGGTCGCGGCTTCGGCAGCTTGGGCGATGTCGTGCGGTTGCCCGTTCGAGCTCTGAGACTCGGCCCGAGCTGCGCCGTCGGCAGGGGGCCGGGTGCGTGTGGGTTTGTAGTCCTCGAAGAACTCTCGCCACGTGTCCGCTACCGAATGAGGGTTCTCTTGGTAGCGGCGGTACATCTCGTCGACGAGCCAAATGTTGGGCCCAAAGGCTTCTTTTGAGATCTCGTCAGCCACAATCAGTCACCGCTTCTGTGATGGGGAAGGCACTAAACATAGGTGTCCAGCCCCTATTAATCCAAAACGACCGGCGTAGGGCGCTATTCCGGTCTCACTCCGAG
>JALZGD010000131.1:5700-6200 GCA_030861205.1 Actinomycetota bacterium | reverse complement strand
GATATAAGGAGTGGGGTCCCCGTGCCAGCCGAGCTTCTTGATCTCCTGCTCGGTCCGCCGCCCCGTCAGAGCCCGAAGAAGCTCGATCACGCTTCCCGAAAGGCTGACCTGGGGGTCGCCCTTACCCGCCACCCATTCGTGCCCGGCGTCGTCACGGATCGCGACGGCAGGAAGCCCGGCGTCTTTCACCCTCTTTCCGAAGTACTTGACGTAACGCTCGAGTGCGACGGCAAGGGCTTTCTCCTCGGGCCCCCCCTTCGCCACCTGCAGCGCGCCGAGCATGTCGAGCTCGTGCGTGACTAGGTCGCCGACCAGCGCCGCGCCGGCCCCCGGAGGGATCGCATTGAGAGTGCTCGCGATCTTCGGGCCGAGCTGCTCCCATTCGGAGTCGATCTGCTCGACCGACATCGGCTTCCGGCGCTCGATGTGCGAGCGTGTCCACTCTTCCGACCCCGCTGCGCCGACGTTCATCGCAGCCGTGTCCTCGCCGACCCCGACGA
>JALZGD010000131.1:3171-5690 GCA_030861205.1 Actinomycetota bacterium | reverse complement strand
CGCTTGACTTGCCGCGGCGTGAGTACGAGCGTGAAGGCACCCAAGAAGGAGGTGGTGTCGTTGTTCATCCAGCTCGTAGAAGCCAAGGTCGGCGACGAGTCGACCGCGCGAGAAGCGTGGGACGCATGGGAGAGGGACGTTCGGCCGAGCGTTACCGGCTACCTCGGAGCGACCGGTGGAATGACCGATGACGGCCGGATGATATTCATCGCGCGCTTCGAATCACCCGAGGCGGCCGCCAAGAACAACGACCTGCCCGAGCAGCAGCAGTGGTACGAGAAGCACCTTGCGAACCTCGACAGCCTCGCCTTCACGAATTCGAGTCAGGTCGACGAGATGATGGGCGGCGGCTCGGACGATGCCGGTTTCGTGCAGCTCATCCGAGGCAAGTGCTCCGACCCGCAGAAGATGCGCGAGGTGGGACAGCAGATGGAGTCGGAGCTATCGCAGAGACGTCCTGATGTCCTCGGGGGCATCGTTGCATGGCACGACGACGATCCCAATGCCTTCACTCAAACCGTTTACTTCAAGTCTGAAGAGGAAGCGCGTCGTAACGAGGCCGATGAAACCATGGGTGGAGCCCCCGACGAGTTCAGTTCGCTGCTCTCCGACCTGTCGTTCATCGACCTCCACGAGCCCTGGCTCGCGTGATGGATGTAGTGGCTCTTTTCGCGCGAGCTCTCGACCAGTTCGGAGAACGCGTCGCCGCCGTGAAGGACGACCAATGGAACGATCCGACGCCGTGCACCGATTGGGACGTGCGCGCGCTCACGAACCACGTCATCAACGAGGTGCTGTGGATGCCCCCTCTGTTCGAAGGCAAGACCATCGAGCAGGTAGGCGACCGTTTCGATGGCGATCAGCTCGGCGATAACGCACAAACGAGTTGGAAGAAAGCGCAGCGAGGCGCGCTGGATGCAGTCAGCCAGCCCGGGGCGCTCGAGAAAACGGTGCACCTGTCGTTCGGAGACTTCCCCGGCCGCGTCTACCTCGGGCAAGTCACGAGCGATCTCGTCATCCATTGTTGGGATCTCGCGCGCGGGATCGACGGTGATGACCGGCTCGATCCGGAGTTGGTCTCGTTCGTGATCGCCGAGCTCGGCCCCCAGGTCGAGGCATGGCGAAGTGCCGGTGCATTGGAGAGCGAAGTCCCGGTCGCGGCGGACGCCGACGAGCAAACGAAGCTCCTCGCGATGGCCGGGCGAAAGGCCTAGCTTCCCGGAATCAAGCACCACGCGCAGCAGTTAGCTTCTCTGGGGGTCGCGATCGCGACCCCCAGAGAGTCTTTACCTAGCTGACTGTTCCAGGAAGGAAACCATTGCAGCTCCGCTCCTTGGTCTCGTCGCGTGCCGAGGGCCGGCTCATCACGCCGGTCTTCCTGCTCGTGACGGCGGCGACGGGGGCCTATTTCTTTGCGTTGGGCGTTATCACGCCGCTCCTGCCACGCTACGTCGAAGGCCCCCTTGACCAGGGCAACGTTCAGGTCGGCCTTGCGATCGGAGCGTTCGCACTGACCGCCGTTCTGCTACGACCGTTCGTAGGACGCCTGAGCGATCGTCAGGGCAGACGCCCGCTCGTAGTTTTCGGCGGCATCCTCGTCGGCATCTCGATAGCGAGCTACAACATCTCGACATCGTTGCCTCTGCTCATCCTGTTTCGGATCCTCAGCGGCATCGGAGAGGCCGCCTTCTACGTCGGCGTCGCGAGCGTCGTGAACGACATCGCTCCGGACGATCGCCGCGGGGAAGCGCTCAGCTACTTCTCGCTCGCGTTGTTCGGGGGCCTGGCCGTCGGACCGATCGTGGGCGAAGCCGTACACAGCGCGGTCGGGTTCGGGGCTGCGTGGGTCTTGGCCGGCGCGAGCGCTCTAGTTGCGGGGCTCCTCGGACTGCTCATCCCCGAGACTCGGCCCGAAGGAGCGCGTGACGCGCGCCAGAAGATCCTCAATAGGGCCGCCGTCATACCGGGGTCGTTGCTTGCCACCAACATCTGGGGCCTCGCCACGTTCTCGTCATTCATCCCGTTGTTCGCGTTGCAGATCGGACTGCACGGATCGGGTCTCGTGTTTGCGGAGAACTCCGCAGTCATCTTGCTGATCCGCCTGTTCGGCGCTCGGCTGCCCGATCAACTCGGGCCTCGTCTCGCGGGCCGGGCCGCGTTGTCGTGCGTCGGCATCGGGTTGACGACGATCGGCGTGTGGCCGAGCCCGGTGGGGATGTTCGTAGGAACCGCGATCTATTCAGTAGGTCACGCACTTTGTTTCCCCGCCCTGATGACGCTCGCGATCCGACGGGCTCCGGCCGCCGAACGAGGCTCCGTTGTCGGCACATTCACGGCATTCTTCGACGGATCTTTTGGGGTGGGGGCCGTCAGTGCCGGCGCAATAGCAGCCGCGCTCGGGTACCGAGGAGCGTTCGTCGTCGCCGGGATAGTTGCATTCGGGGGCCTGGGGCTGATGTTCACCTATGCGTACCGCGCGACGCGAGCAGCTCGCGCGGAAGAGGGCCACAAGGCAGAAG
>JALZGD010000131.1:0-3161 GCA_030861205.1 Actinomycetota bacterium | reverse complement strand
CTGCTAACCTGTCTGGCGCACCATGGCGGCCGTAGCTCAGGAGGTTAGAGCACCTGGTTGTGGTCCAGGATGTCGCCGGTTCGAATCCGGTCGGTCGCCCGAAGCTTCTTTTCACGGAATTCCGCCCTTAGCGGGTTTCTCGCACCAAAGAAACGCCGGCCAGAAGTCGCGCTCCATCTTTTCGCTCTCCAACGCGCTCAGCGAGGCGCACAGCGAAAAGAACCTCATGATTGCCGTCGCGGGGCCGTTGCTACACTCCCGGTCCTGGGTCGCTAGCTCAATTGGCAGAGCAACGGACTCTTAATCCGTAGGTTCAGGGTTCGATTCCCTGGCGACCCACGTCACTAGCTGCGCCTTTGCGATCGCGATCGCTCGCAAGAATCAATTTGCCATTCCCTTGCCATTCCACCAACGACTACGCTTGCGAGTTGGGGGAGGAGTAGCTATGGCAGATGTCGAGCGCATTGTCCGGCTCAAATCGGCAATCGAGGCAGCGAGCCGAACGGCTCGGGACGATCAAACCGAACAGATTGCTTTCTCCCAGGAACCGCTGCAAAGAAGCTACCGAAATCTGCGTGCGCAGGTACGTGATGCAATCGAACCCGAGTTGATCGCTGAGTTCGATGGCTTGTTTCCGGAAGACCCTCCGGACATCATCAATCGGTCTCAAGGCCGGCTTGCATTAATGGCCTCTCGTGCCCTTCAAGCCAAAGGTTTACTCGAAACGATGGCGGGCTGGTTAGGGGGAATCGTCGCCAGCGCTACGGAAGAGCGGCGCCTACGGATCGAAGCCGAGGAGTACGCCAAGGAGCGAGTGCGCCAGGAGCGGGGTGTGGGGTTGGGCGAATGAGTTTCATCCTCAGTTCCCCTTCGACACCGGTTCCCTCGACCGGGATTGACTGGACCGATTGGACTCCTATCGTCATCAGTAGCCTTGCGCTGCTCTTCACAGTCGGAAGCTTCTGGTGGATGAATTGGCGACGCGGCCATCTTCAGCTTTGGCCGCCACGCAGCTATGCAGCCAAGGGCGCAGCGGATCAGCTCACGATCCAACTGCCACTCGTCCTTTTCAACACAGGCCCAACTCCGATAGTTGTACGGAATCTCCGGCTCATTTTTCGTGAGCCGACTCCCGTGACTGTCTCGTTTCAAGCGACGGTATCGAAGCTGGCCACGAGCGAAGATAGGGAGTGGGCGACTGCATTTCCTGTGCGAGGCAGAGAAGCGGTCCGCGTCATTGCTCAGTTCACGAACAAACAGCAAGGCCTTGTGTTCACGGCGAAGACGTACCCCTTGGACGTCGAAGCCCGTTTGGGAACCAAGGAAGATTGGAAGACTCTTCTGTCGTTCGGGTTGAAGGTCACTCAACAGCACTTGCCTCAGCTGAACGAGGCCTTCATTGCTCACGACAACGAGATGGAACCATGAACGCGTCCAGGTCCGTCATGGATTCTTTTTAAGCGCTCTCAGCCGCGCTAGAAGGCTTGAGTATTGGTAGACAGCCTTCAAGACCTCTTTGGTGAACTCGATACCAACTTCGACTTCCTCCTGACCTACTTTGTCGTACTCTTTCGACTCAATGTGAGCAGCATCGTTGCCCAGAAGTCGAAGGTCATCCAACCCGTCAATTAGTTCCTTAGGAAGAACGACTTTCGAACCAAGCGCCTTGAGCCTTTCCTTGAGGTTTGCTCCGCTAGCTGCCCGTTCGGTACAGAGTTCTTCTAACGTTTTCCTAACCATGATTGCCGCTGCCGTAAAGCAAGAAGCCGCGTGACATGTGATTGCTTCCTCAAAAGCGCTCACGATGGCTACCGGAATGTTCGTCGCGTCGAAGTCGATGGTCTCGGGTGGGTAACTCACGATCACACGCTGACCGTCCCAAGCAAAGAAAATGTGCGCGTGGCAGTCGGGGTTAGGACAACGGCGTTGCCCTAACCAGACATGGCTCCCTGCATTTCCTCCAGTTAGGTAGGTGTCCTGGGCCCCTACTGGTTCAAAGGTGCCCTGCTGACGACACGCCGGGCAGCGAAGACTGGCAACGACCGCGCCGGGATCATTCACGCCGAAGTGGTCAGCCTTGAAAATCATGACCCCTACTAAACCGCGATGTAGTCAGCCGTTGATGAGGGCGGCGGCACAGGGAGTCCATCCTCCCGCAAACCTTTCAAATGCAGGGCGATCGCTTCCCGCATGAGAGCCAGAGTTTCTTCTCTTGTGTCTCCCGCTGCGACACAGCCAGGAAGATCGGGCGAATATGCCGAGCAGCTGTTATCGGCCTTCTCGATAATGACCAGGTATCCACTCATCCGCATCCTCCAGCTGTGCTTGTCTCAGGATATTGGGGAAGGTGGCCTTGAGCAGCTCATGCCCGGGACTTCCTGCGATCTTGACTCGGCCCTTCTTGGTCTCGTGTTTGACTGACGGTGGCTCCCCTCTGAGCGGCTTGAAACCAACCGTCCTGCTCGACGAGCTTGATCACTTCAGGACTTTCCCAAGCCGATATAACGGCCTACATGGGCGTTCAGAGCGTCGGCCGCTTTGCGGTCCTGTTCAGACGCCACGTGCGTGTAGAGGTCGGCTGTGATGCTGATACTCGAATGGCCCAGTCTGGCGGAAGTCACTTTCAAGTCGGCGCCTGCGCTCAGCATGAGAGACGCGTGCGTATGCCGGAGCCCGTGGAAGGTGATGCTCAGGCCCCCTGACTTGGCTGCAGCTCGGAATTGCTTCGAGATCGTGTCCGGTCGGAGCGGTTGCCCGTCTCCCCTATCGCAAATCAAATCGAAGTCTTGCCAAGACTCGCCCAGCATCAGCCTCCGCTCGTTCTGAAGCTTCTTATGGCCCTTTAAGGCATCGACTAGGAAGGCAGGGAGTGTCAAAGACCTCGTCGAACGGTGTGACTTTGGCGTGTCGAACTGCATCGTGATCTGAAGCGTCTGACGAACCTTCGCCGTCCCGTTTTCGAGATCGACGTCATCCCATCGCAATCCGAGCACCTCGCCCAGTCGCATTCCGGCCCCAAGCGCGATCAGCGTGGGCAGTTCGAGGAGTGAATCGCGGGTGGCAACCAGGAGAGCCGGAATCTGGTCAGCTGTAAGCGCCCGGGCTTCGCTCGTCGTCCTTCTTGGAGCCCCAACGGCGTCGGTCGGATTTCGCTCCAACAG
>JALZGD010000335.1 GCA_030861205.1 Actinomycetota bacterium | reverse complement strand
ACGTGGTCATGTTCATCTATCGCGACGAGGTGTACCACCCGGACACGGAAGCTCGCGGCGAAGCCGAGCTGCACATCGCCAAGCATCGCAACGGCCCGACCGGCAAGGTCACGCTCGCGTTCATGAACCAGTACACGAAGTTCGCCTCGATCGCTCGCGGTCCCCGGTAGCTTCACGACGCGCTACCGTTTGCCTATGGCAGCGGGGGTCGACTACCGAGCGCGCAACCTTGGATCGCTTCTTTCGCGAGGCTTTCGCAAGCGTTGCCCTATCTGCGGCGGGAAGAACATCTTCGCGTCGTGGTCAGAGCTCAAAGACCGGTGTCCCACCTGCGGTTACACGTTCGTCCGCGAGGACGGGTACTGGGTGGGAGCGATGATCGTGAACATCGGGGTTGCCGAGATCTGGTTCTTCGCGTTGTTCGTCGGAGTGATCATCGCGACGATCCCCGACATCCCGTGGGTCCCCTTGTTAGCGATCGCGCTGCTCACGAACGGGGTCCTGCCGATCGCCTTCTATCCGCGCTCCAAGACGGTATGGATGGCCATCGACCTCTTCTTCCACCCGCGCGGCCGCGACGACTGAACAACTCGAAGCGAGCGGGTGAGGGGAATCGGAGAGTCGGTGGACGTCCTCGCCCCTCGCCCGCTGCGCGGGCTACCCGCTCTTCGCTTCGCGAGAGCGGGTGAGGGGAATCGGACCCCCGTATCTAGCTTGGGAAGCTAGCGCTCTGCCATTGAGCTACACCCGCCGAACGGCTCGATTATATGAAGACGATGGCGACCGGATAGGTGCGAACGAACGCGGCGCTCGACGCATAGCGGGCGCCACGTGAGCTCTTCAGAAGCGGACGTTTCCAGGCAGCCGAAATCAGTTGACGGTCAGCACATAGGACGTGACCTGCGTTCCGTGCGAGCCTTGGCGCTGGTCATCGCGATCGTTATCGGCATCCCATTGGTAGCCGCAGCGATAACCGGCGCGCTGCAGATCCCGAGGAACGACGATTGGGCTTTCTTGCGCATCGCGTTCCACTTTGCAGATACCGGCCATTTTCAGCTTGTCGGGTGGAACGACATGATGTTGCTCGGCCAGATCGTGCTCGCGTATCCGATCGTCAAGGTTGCCGGCCACAGCATCGTGCTTTTACATCTGTTCGCTGCGGCGATCGCAGTTGCGGGACTGGTCGCGACGTATCTCGTCGCGCGGCGGTTCCTGCCGGAACGACGAGCGTTGCTCGTCGTGCTCGTTGCGGGTCTGTTCCCAGGCTTCGGACTGAGCGCCACCACTTTCATGACCGATGCGCCGGCGTACGCGGCACAGTTCGCCTGCCTTGCATTGGGGTTCCTCGCGTTCGGTTCGACGCGCCGTCGCGAGATGTGGCTGGATCTCGCGCTCTTCGTAGGGATGGTTGGGTTCACCATCCGTGAGTTCTCCATCGCGGCTCCCTTAGCCGTCATCGTCGGCATGTTCTTCGTCGAGCGTCGCGAGAGTGACTCAGCGTGGATGCGAGCCGCGATCCGCACCGCCGCGGTTGCAACGATCGCGGTCGCGCTGTTCCGTCTTCGTCATGCCCTTCCGGGCGACACGCTGGGTGGGCTCGGCATCCACCTCGATCAACGTGAAGTACAGCACTTCACGCAGGCGTTCCTTACGTTCGCCTTCGGGGTCCTCCCGGCCGTCGTGTGGCGGATCGGGAAGCGCGCCGAAGGCACCCTTGTCAATATCGCCGCTTTCGCGGTGGTGCCGCTCTCGCTGTACGTGATGGCGCGCTCGGCCGGCGATGCCACGTGTTGCACCAACGCTTCGTCCTCGCTTTTCGTCGGGAACCTCCTTACCGAGCACGGAGCGATGGGCAACGAGACCCTGATGGGCACGCGTCCCGCGATGTTTTCGGCTCCATTCTGGTTCCTGGTCATGGGGTGGTTGTCTGCTCGCCGGGCTGTTGTGGGAGCGCGGCAAGCCCTTTTTCGCTGAGCGCGGTAGGCGGATGCGAGATCTTGCTGCCGATCCGCCCCGCGCCGCTCTGATGACGTTCGGTCTTCTGTCCCTCGCCGCCGTGGTGGCGCGCGGTTTGATCGACGGCTATCTCTTCGACCGCTACCTATGGACCCTCGTTCCCGTCGTGGTCATCTGGCTCCTCAGGGGGGACGGGCCGACTCGGAGAGCAACCGTGCGCCTCACGGCTGCAGCGGTCGCGCTGCTC
>JALZGD010000017.1:12799-17135 GCA_030861205.1 Actinomycetota bacterium | reverse complement strand
CGCACAGCGCGGCAAACGCGCAAAGCCTCGGCGGAGGAACGAGCACTTCCTCGCAGGCGATCTCGTCGTCGTCAGACCACAGCAGCGGCAGCGCGGGTTCGCTCACGTCTGATTCGGGGTCTCTCGGCTCGGCAACAGGTGGGGCTGCCGTCGGGCCGGGTGCGAACAACCCGCAGGCGGCCGGCCCGGGAGGTACCGGCTCCCCCTTCGGCGCCACGGGAGGGCCACCCGCCGGTGGCAACTCGACCGGAGTGGATGCGGACACGATCAAGATCGGGATCCATGTCCCGATGACCGGCGCCGCGCCGGTCCCGACATCGTCGTTCAACAAAGGGAAAGACCTCTATTGGCGGTGGCTCGATCAGAACGACATCGGTATCGGCGGACGTTCGGTACAGGTCGTCGCGATGAACGACGGCTTCGACGCATCTCGTGCGGCATCCGTCTGCAAAGAGATGGTGCAGAAAGATCACGTGTTCATCTTGATCGGATTCAGCGGCTCGGACGAAGAAACGGCGTGCGCTCGCTATGCGGAATCGGTCGGTGTTCCTTACGTGTCAGGCGGCTCGACCGAAGCGGGTCTCGACACCATTCCCGGTTACTTCACGCTATGGGAAACGTACGAGCAAGCTGCGCCGCTTCTCGCCGGAGAGGTCGTGCACGACTTGGGGGGCCGAGGCGTTGTCAACGGGATGGTTCGCTACGACGATCCGAACCTCATCGGCCCTCGCAACGCCTACGTTGATTCGATGCGAGCCCTGGGAGCCAAGGTCCAATTCGAGAGGGCGATCACGTCGGAGTCGAACACGACGGACGCGGCCGCTCTTGCGCAGGAGCTGAAGCAGGACAACGTGCAGACCGTCTACATGCTCGTTTCGCCGTTCTTTTGGTTGCAGGTCGCGCATGCGGCCGCTCAGCAGGGTTACCACCCAACGTGGCTCGTCATGGACGAAGGCGAAGAGCAACTACTGCAAGGCGGCTGCGAGAACAACGCGATCGATAACGCGCGTGCGCTGCACATGGTCCCCGCGTATGTCGACGCCGACAAGTACGACCCCGACTTCCACAAGGCGGGAGGCTCGGACGACATCCAATGGATCCTGTGGGGGCTGTCGAAAGTCATCGGCAAGATGCTGTCGCTGCCGGGTCGAAACCTGACACGCGAGCGTTTCGTCTGGTATCTCGAGCGCGACCACGCGCTGTCGACGGGGGTCGTCCCTCAGCTTTCGTTCACTCCACAGAACCACTTCGGTGGTCAGGCGATGCATCTGCTCAGAGCGGACTGCCAAGCCGGCCACTGGGTGACGCAACACGCATTCGCATCGCATCTCTAACGTCGCCATACGGGCTCGGCGTCGCCCACCGCGACGTCCCCGGGGCGCAAGCACGGGCGATATAGCGTGTACCTCAGATCGGGAAATGCCGTCCTTCCGGACCGCGTTTCACTTGGCAGGAAACTAGGAGCTTCTACCGGGCCCGAGACAACGGCCCGGCATCGCGGGTCGAGGAGCTAGTCGTCTATGGGCGCAGTCGCAGTCGTGTTCGCGTCGTATCTCATCGGCGCGATCCCGTTCTCGAACGTCTTCGCGCGACGAAAGCGGGGGGTCGACCTGCGCGACGTCGGCTCCAAGACGGTGTCGGGGACCTCTCTCTACACCGTGGCCGGCTTCGGATACCTGGCGGTATCCGGCGTGCTCGACCTGTGCAAGGGAGCAGCCGCCGTTCTCCTGGCCGGCCGCTTCGACCATCCGGTGACGACTGCCCTCGCCGCGGCGGCCGCCGTCGCGGGACACAACTGGTCGCCGTTCATCGGCGGAGCCGGGGGCCGCGGCGTCAGCGTGTCACTCGGTGCGAGTGCGGCTTACATGTGGCCTGGGACCGCGGTGCTGGGCGGAGGGCTTGCCGTAGGACGCCTCGCGAGTCAGACGGGCCTCGGTTGTTTCGTAGCTCAAGTCGCGATCGTGCCGGTCCTGGGGGCGCTCTATGGAGGAAAAGGCGTTCTTTTCGGGTCGTGCCTGACGGTGCCGATGCTCGCGAAACGCGTCCTCGGTAACGAGCCGCCCGAGCACCACGATGCCCGCATGTACGCGTCTCGGTTGTTCTTCGACCGCGACGCCACGCCGATCGCATCCACCGCAGAGCGCGCGTAGATGACCGCTCCTTCGGTCCTGAAACGCAACGGATTCGTCAAGCTGTTTGTCGGTCAAGGGATCTCTTCGCTCGGTGACTGGATGGCGACCGTTGCGTTCATCGCGATAACCCACGCCGTCACGGACTCCCCCACTGCGATCGGCGGCATCCTCGTGCTCCGGTTACTGCCGGGTGCCGTTGCCGGCCCCCTGGCCGGCCGCGCCGCTCAACGCTTCGGCTACCGCAAGACCATGCTCGCGATGGACCTCGCGCGCGCCGCGATGATCGCGGTCGTCCCCTTCGTGTTTGCCTTGTGGTGGATCTATCTGTGGGCGTTCCTGATCGAGGTCGCCGGCCTCTTATTCCTTCCGGCACGTGACTCGTCGATCCCCGAGCTCGTGGACGCGAAGGAAGCAGCCGTCGCGAACAGCTTCATCCTGGGGTCTTCGTACGGGACGATCCCGCTGGGGGCCGGCTTGTTCGCGCTGTTCTTCGCTGTTCCGGCCGTTCACATGGGCGGCGTGGTACCCGCACAGCGCTATGCATTCGTTTTCTGGGCGGACGCGCTCACGTTCATCGCTTCATTCGAGTTCATCCGCCGCATCAACGAGCTCCGCGGGAAGTCCCCGGATCTTTCTCCCGAGGGTGATGCGAAGTCGCCGGCCTTCCATGAAGCGTTTCGTATCCCGCTTGTGCGCAAGGTGCTGGCGCCGACGGCCGCCATCGTGCTCGGGTTGGGCGCATTGTTCTCGCTTGGGATCGTCTTTGTCGAGAACGTGCTCGGAGCATCGCAGACGCAGTTCGGCGTGCTCATAGCTTTGTTCGGCGTCGGAGCGATGGCCGGGCTGGGGCTGACGAAGTTCCGACCGGAGAACCGACTAGCCGACATGCGACTCGGCGTCATGTTGTGCGGTTCGATGATCATCGTCGTCGGCCTTGCACCATCTTTGCTGCTTGCGTTCATCGGCTCGATCGGATTCGGAGCGGGAGTCTCCTATGCCCTCGCATCGGGCATGACGTATCTCCAGCAGTCTCTTCGAGGTGAAGAGCGAGTGCTTGCGTTCACGGCGTTCCACATCCTGATCCGCGCCGGTTTGGGCTTGGGCGCGATCGGGGCCGGGCTTGCGGGCCAACTCATCGGCGCCGTTGACTGGCCTGTGGTCGGCTCGCTCGAGCCGGCGCGCGTAGTTCTGTCGTGTTCCGGCGCGTTGGGCGTGCTGAGTGCGTACGTCGTCCAACAGCCCGCGGCACGAGAGCAGACGACGACCGCGTGACGGTTGCGGTTCTAAGCGACAGCACGGCCGCGATACCCCCAGATATCGCGGCGGAATACGGCATCACCGTAGTGCCGATCTGGTTGACCGTCGGGGGCCGCGCGTATCAAGACGGCACACTCGATCAAGAAGAGTTGATAGCCCGCTTCGATGAAGGCATCTCGACGTCGGGGCCGAGTGCGGGTGAGTTCGAAGATGCGATCTCTTCTGTACTCGCCGACGACGGCGCTGTGCTGCTGACCGTGTCGGGCGACTTCAGTGCAACAGTTCGCGCCGCTCGAGTCGCAGCAGGCGCGTTCGACGGCAAGGTCCGCGTTGTCGACACGAAGATGGTTGCGGCGGCGCAGGCGTTGGTGGTCATGGCGGCGGCGGCAGCAGCGAAGGCCGGGTGCACGCTCGACGAGGTCGAAGCGGCAGCCGATCGCGCTATCGGCGAGGCTCGCCTGGTGGCCACGCTGGATACCCTCGACTACCTGGTGAAGAGTGGCCGCATACCTGGAGTAGCGGGGTGGGTCGGCAAACGCGCCGGCCTGCGTCCGCTCGTCGAGTTCAGCGGTGGAAAGATCCATCCACTGCGCCCCGCGTTCAGCCGCGATGCAGCGCTCACGCGCGTGATCGCGCGCTGGAAGAAGTCGCAGGATGGCGACGGACGACTGCACGTAGCCGCACTGCACTCGATGGACGAAGAATCGGCACGACGCTTATTGGATGAGGTGCGATCGCGAGTTGAGCCCGAGACCGCATTCTTGTCCGAGTTCGGCCCGGCGATGGTTGCGTACACCGGGCCGGGGGTCGTCGGTCTCGCATGGCGATGGGAGCGCGATGGCACGTGATGCCGCGGATCGGTTGGACGCCACTGCGCTAAAGAACGTCTTCGTTACCTACAGGGGTCTCCTCGAGGAGCATCGGAACTTCCTCAACCGCGTCAACGT
>JALZGD010000017.1:1431-12789 GCA_030861205.1 Actinomycetota bacterium | reverse complement strand
ACCCCGTTGCCGACGGAGACACCGGGACGAACATGCTAGTGACTGTTCGATCCGCGCTCGACGCGATCGACGACGACGCCTCCTTGAGTGAAGTTGCACAGACGCTGGCACGCGGTGCCGTGATGGGAGGCCGAGGGAACTCGGGGATCATCCTGTCGCAGATCCTCAAGGGGCTTCTCGAAACTGTCGCGGAAGCCTCAGCTTTCGGCCCCCGGGAGCTTGCAGCCGGTCTCGAGAGCGCGAGCAAGCTCGCCTACGACGCGGTCGCCGATCCTGTCGAGGGCACGATCCTGACTGCGATAACTGCGGCCGCACATGCCGCCTCGGGTGCCATGAACGGCGTAGGTCGGTTGCTCGAAGTGGTCGATGCAGCGCATCGCGCCGCAGATCGAGCCGTGACCGCGACGACGCAACAGCTCGCCCAACTCACACGTGCCGGCGTCGTCGACGGTGGCGCGAAGGGATTTGCACTGTTGCTCGATGCGTTGCTCCACGAGATCGCGGGCGGCGACCTTCCGGCGCCACCACCCCTGCCCGAAAAGACGTGGGACGCCGACCAGCCGGGGGCCGAGCGGTGGGAGGTCGTGTTGTTGCTCGACGCCGCCGACGCCGCCGCGCGCGGCCTGAAAGAGGAATGGGCCGGGATCGGCAGCTCGATCGTGATCGTCTCCGATGACGCCGTTCACAAATGCCACGTCCACACCGACGACTACGAGAAAGCTCTCGAGATGGCTCGGCGCGCCGGACGCATCTCCGATGTGGCGGTGACGGAATTGCTCGGGGAGGCCGACGCCGGCACGCAGCGCGCGCAGATCGCGATCGCAGGACAGCTGCCGCCCGCCGTCGCCGATCTCTTCGCCTCCCTCGACGTCGGCGTCGGACCGGCGCCGATCGTGATCGCGCTCCCCCAGGCGACCGTCTCGGCGGGGGCCAGAGTGGTCGAAGCGGACTCGTTGCCTGCGGCACTCGCCACGGCACTCGCATTCGATCCCGATGCGAGCGAAGACGACAACGTCTCCGCGATGCAGAAAGTTGCGGACGCAGTACAGACCCATCGCTGCTCGAACGTAGCCGCGGCAAAAGAGCTGCTCGCTGAAACCGGCGGGATTGAGCTCGCGACGGTCTTCATCGGTTCCGAGCTCGACGCCGAAGAAGTGGTCGCGGAGTTACAGCGCGCGACCCCCGACATCGCGATCGAAGTCTATCGCAGCGGCCGCTCGGACCCGGCTATCGAGATCGGGCTCGAATAGCCGGGTCCTACATGGCTATCTCGACACGGTGACGTTGTCGACCGCAACTCCGGTGTACGGCGGTGACGACACCAACTGATCGCTCGTCATCGTGAAACGAAGCGTGATAGTGCCCTTCGGGACGTAGAACGGCTTGGTCTCCATGTGCGTGAAGTTCGGGAAATCCGCGTTCTGTCCCGCGGCCGCCCACGCGGTGTGCCATACGAACCCGTCGCTCGTCCACTGCAACGCGAGGTAGTCACAACAGTCCTCGGTGTCCATCCGCACCGACCATCCGATCTTCACTGCACTCGCTTCCGGCACCTTGAACTTCGGCGACACAAGCGATGTCGACGAGTCGTTCTGGTACGGAGCGATCTGCATGCTTTGCGACGAGTTGTCGCCTGGAGGCGCGTTCGTCCAGTTCTGTTGCGCGTTCGTCGACTGCGACTTCCATCCGTCGTCGCCGGTCTCGAACCCGAACGGCCCGGCGATCTTCTTGTTCTCGAACTTAGGAAGCGTCGGCGGCTTGGGAGCCGGGCACGGCGGCTTCGGACCGAACCTGTAGGTGTAGACGCCCCGCCCGTAGACGGCGGCCGTCAGCAGGTTCTTGTCGCATCCCGCGACGCGAACCGTGAACACCGGAGAGGTCGGCAGTCCCTTACCGAGGGCTTCGAACTTGCATCCACCCTTCCTGGTGCAGTTCGCGTGCGGCTTCGAGATGAACACGCCGACGTCGGTTGCAACGATCACCTGCTTGCCGCGCAGCGTGATCCAGTTGACCGGCACGTTCGGAAGGTTCGCGTCGACGTTCACGAAGCTCTTCCCGGCGTTCTTCGAGTAGTACACGTGGCCCTTGCCGAGACGAGGGTTCTTATCGATCTGGCCCGGCTTCATCCACGGTTGGATGTAACCGCCGAGCGATGCGAAGACGTGCTTCGGTTTGCCGTGGTTCATCGCGAGTCCCGTTATGTAGCGGTTCGGCAGGCCTCTCGCCTTCGCGATGTGCCACCCGGACTTGACGTAACGCTTGGGCGGGCCACTGCCCCCGACGTTCGTCGCGATGCCGTTCTTGAACGGGGCCTTCACGTTGAGCACCGAGCACACACCGCAATAGCCCACGTACGCGTTGCTCTTGTACAGATCGATCGCGCTTTCCTGATTCAGCGGATCGGTGTCGGTCGCCGTCGCCTTGGCGCTGCCGGGGTGCTTCGCAGTGCCTAGGTGGAAGGGGACGTACCAGTCGGAGCTCGACGTCCCGGTTCCCGAACCGGTCTCGTCCACCTGATTGCCGGCGATCATCACGTGGTTCGGATCGGCCGGGTCGACGGCGAACGGGTTAGAGAACTGAGCCGTCGTGCCGTTCATGCCCGGCGGGGTCATCCCGCCCCAAGTCTTGCCCCCGTCCTTGGTCCCGCTCATCGCGCCGTAGACGTATTCCTCGTACGCGGTGTTCGAGTTGTGGGGGTCGACGCCGACGAAGAACCCGTCACCGCCGTAGACCTCGATCTGTGCTTGATGTTGCACGCCGCTCTTGGTCTTCAGGTCGCCGATCTTCTCGGTGCCGTTGTCCTGCAGTCCCGCATACGCGGTTCCGTCACCGGCGATGACTGCGTCGTACGGCAGCAGCGTATTGAGTCCCGTCTGCGCGCCGTTGCCCCAGCCTGCATTGTCGAAGTCCGAGTTCGCGTCTTTCGTTTGCGTGTACGCACCGCCGTCATTCCCCGCGAACAGCGTGACGCCGCCGTCCTTATGCGGAACGAAGAGCGCTGCGTGCTGGTCGGGGTGCGTGGTCGTTGTCGTGTCCAGTGCTTCGTCGCGGTTCGTCGGACACACGGGCAAGCCCGTTTGCAGGAAGAGACAGCTAGATCCCGCGTAGTAACGACCGACGACGTGAAACGACGACGGCCCCGTCTGCGGCGCCTGCGTGTCGTCGTTCATCCACACTTCCTCGAGCCCGAACAACAGCCGCGTTGGGACGCCGCCTACCTGGCGCGTCGGGTCGGGCTGGATCCAGAGGTTGTACCAAGACTGGACGCCCGGTCCGTAGTTCGAAGATTGCGCGACGCCGGCAAGAGCAGAACCTGAAGCCGGTTGCTGCAGTTGCGACTCGTCGGCCATCTCGACCCACGTCTGGCCGAAGTCGTTCGATACGTAGATCCCGTTGAACACCGTTGGCGCGTGAGCAGGCGACGGCCCACCGGGGAAGTCAACGGCGGGCGTGCCCCCTTGATCGAGCACGGCATCCTGCACGGCCGCGTACACGTAGTTGTGATCCTGATCGGACCCGATCGCTTCGCCGAGGGCGACGCGCCCGATACGGGGTTGTGGCGCGAACCCGGCAGGGTCGAGCTTCTTGAAGCTTCCGGGCTTGCCCGTAGGTGAGGAATAGAGACCGTTTCTGGGAGACTGTGGCTTGCCGTTCGGATAGGTCTTGGCTCCGTCGCGCCAGCCGACTGCTGCGAGGACCGCGCCACCTTTCGTGTTGCTCGCGCCACCCTTCTGCTGCACGACGACATCCGTCACCTGGTTCGCCAGCAAGCAGAACTTCGTAGTCATCGGCTTGCCTGCACACGGCCCGGTCGGAAGTTTCACGTTCCTGAAGCTGCGACCGGCGTTGGTCGAGCGGAACAACCCACCGCCGGTTGCCGCGTACACGATCTTCGGGTGAGCTTGATCGACGGCGACCTTGAACGCGAAGGCGTTCGATGGGATGCCTCTCGAGTGGTGCCACCGCTTCCCGTTGTTGTTCGTCCAGTACGCGCCGGCCCCCGCACGCGAGTAACGGCCGAACGAGCCGTCGCCTGTGACGGCGATGATCGTCCCGCCCCGCGCCTTCGTGTAGCCGACCGCGCCGACGACCTGCGTCGGCAGCTTGTTGCCGATCGAGAACCAATGCTTGCCGAGATCGCGCGTCTCCCAGACGCCGCCGTACGACTCGGATGCGATGACGACGTCGGGCGTGTTGGCGGTCGCAGGGATCAGCGCGTAGTTCGTTATGCGGCCCGACAGATCTTCGAGCCCATACCCCGCGGTCGAGGTGTAGCCGGGGATGTCGGAATTGAGAGGGGTCTTTCCGTACCGGTGCCACACGTGGCTGTCGGCGGGGCTCGACCGATGCCTCTTGATCTTCTTCGCCTGTTGCGTCGCGGTGAAGAAGCTCCCAGCAGCTACTCGTCTGCCAGGGGCCGCCTGGATCGCCAGTTGCTGACCCGCTGCCGCCTTCATCTCGGCCATCTCCTCGGGATGATGCTCACGCGCGGCCTTGAAACGAGCGGCAGCGGTCTCCTCCGACCGCCGCAAGGTTGTGTAGATATTGGACTCGGCCCCCAGAGATGCGACGAGGGCTACGGCTGCAACGATGGCGAGCAGACGAAGCGTGCGAGAGATCATCAACTGGCTCCTTGTCTTGATTCTGTAGTTAGGACATTTGCCCCCAATCCGCCCTGCCTAAGCCAATGGCGCAGGCGGATGCACGGCCGACGAGCTCGTCCTCACGGATGCGACTGGACGCGGGGCGTTTCTTGTATTGCTATGGACATCCGGCACCGGCCGTTCATAATGCTGTTCGAGTCCGGATCCTCAGCTAGCCCGGGCGGAAAGGAGCCATCGTGAGGAAGGAATCTGCGACCTAGGCGTCGATCGACGCCACACGCTCCGTTTCCGTTCAACGCGCCCGGCCGATAACCGGCGCACACAAAGAGGAGGACTCCCCCACTTGCATCTTTCCGATGTGGGCTATTCGCCTGAACTTTCCAAGCAGTTCGAGCATTACCTAGAGCCCAACTTCGTCCCGGCGCGGATCGGGGCCGAACATCGCGGCTCCTACGTAGCCATCACAGATCAAGGAGAAGTGAGTGCGGTCGTCACGGGCCGCACGCGATTCGAGGCCCTCGGCCGCGACGAGTTACCCGCGGTCGGCGACTGGGTCGCGATAGAGCTCGTCTCGCCGGACCGCGGCGTGGTGCGAGCCGTGCTCCCCCGCCGTTCGGCGCTTACTCGCAAGGTGGCCGGCCTGACCACCGAGCGTCAGGTGATCGCGGCGAACATCGATCTCGTCATGGTCGCGGCCGCGCTCGACGATCGTCCGAGCCTGCGGCGCATCGAGCGCTACATGACCGCAGCGTGGGACTCGGGTGCGGCACCGATCGTCGTTCTGACGAAAGCCGACCTGTGTGACGACGTCGACGCGGCGGTCGGCGAAGTAGCAGCGATCGCACCGGGCGCCGACGTGCTTGCGCTCAGCAACGCGACCGGTGAGGGGGTCGACGAAATCGCGGGGCGCCTGGGTCCCGGAACGACCGCTGCGATCCTCGGCCCCAGCGGCGTGGGGAAGTCCAGCTTGATCAACACGCTCATGGGGTCTGCCGTCATGACGGTCCAAGAGGTGCGCTGGGATGGCAAGGGCCGACACACGACGACGCACCGCGAGTTGATCTCGCTCCCTTCGGGCGGTTGCTTGATCGACACGCCGGGCATGCGCGAGCTGCAGCTGTGGGATTCCGACGGGCTCGATTCGTCGTTCAGCGACATCGCGCAGCTCGCCGATCAGTGCCGCTTTCGAGACTGCAGTCACGACCACGAACCCGGCTGCGCAGTGACGGCGGCCGTCGACGCCGGAGCTCTCACCGCAGCGCGCCTTCACAGCTACCGCAAGCAACAACGTGAGCTCGCTGCGATGGCGCGAAAGAAGGACAAACGGCTCGCGATCGAGGCGGCCAAGAAGTGGAAGCGGCTCGGCAAGGAGGGGAAAGCGAGGGCCCGGATCCGTTGAGCTCTGAAGAGCCTTGGCAACGAGCAGCCGGGGCCGCATGATGACGGATACGACCGAGGCGATCACGCAAGGAGGCGACGTGGCTAACAAAGACAAGGGCTCGAAGTCGACGAAGAAAGAGCCAAAGAAGAACCTGAAGGAGAAGCGCGCGGCGAAGAAGGCCAAGGGTCAGAAGGGCGGCTCGAGCCTCTAGCAGTCGTTTCGCGCGGGCTCCACCCGGGTAGCCCGGAGGCATGCGCGCGCGTCTAGCAGCAGGCGTTACGGCATTCGCAGTAATCGCGGCCGTCGCCTCGCCGGCGGGTGCGAAGGCGAACGATCCGTCGGTCAGGCTCGCGGTGTCTCAACATCGCCTGACGTTTGGTCACAAGGTCGAGCTCAGCGGCGCCGTCTCACCGCCAAGCGCCGGGCAAACCGTCACGATCGTGGACGCCCACGGGCGGATCGTCGAAACGGCGGTCACGGACGCGAACGGCAAGTACGCCGTCACTTTGCGGCCGCATCACAACCTGAAGGTTCGCGCAACGTGGACCGCTGCAGTCAGCGCGCCACACGAGATCGACGTGATGCCCGCAGTGCAAGTGGATCTGGGCCGCGTCCGGCTCTTTCACCGGGTCTCGGTGGACGCGTCGATAAAACCGCCATCGTCCGATTCCAAGGTCGTCTTCCAACTGATCAGACCCGGATCGAGCGTCGCCGTCCGCAAACGCCACGGTAACGACGAGCACGTGAGCGCTCACTTCAACGTCACGACGCCGGGCCGCTACACCGCGAGGGTTGTCGTTCGGATGCCTACACTCACGCGAGCCGCTCAGCGCTCGCGGCCACGCTCGACGCCGACTCCATATCTGTCGAGCGGCTCACGCGGCCCTTACGTGAAAGCTCTCGAGAAGAGACTCATCGCCCTCGGTTACTACTTGCCGCGCGCCGATCGACGCTACGACCAGAAGACTTACGACGCTGTGATCGCGTTCAACAAGGTCCAGGGGCGCGAGCGCGTCGGAAGCGTCAACGCCGGCTCGTGGGCGAAACTCGCGAACCCTTTGATCCCGCACCCTCGGGAGACCAAGCCCTCGTCGCACATCGAGATCGATCAGACACGCCAGGTCATCTTCGTAGTGCGCAACGGCAAGGTGAAGCACATCCTGGCGACATCGACCGGGGCGAACGGTTACACGCATGACGGCCGTTATCACGTGTACCGGAAGCTGGCGGGCACGTCCGCAGGCGGTCTCTACTACCCGAGTTATTTCGACGACAGGCGAGCGATCCACGGTTGGCCCGACGTGCCGCCATACGCCGCGAGCCATGGTTGCTCGCGCATCCCAATGTGGGCAGCGACGTGGATGTACACGCAATCCGACATCGGAACCGAGGTCCTCGTCTATCACTAAGCGGTACAAGTAGAAAACGCGTAAGCAATACAGGCGCGTCGACGGCCCCGTGGGCTACGCATACAGGCGTATGGTGACGAACGTCCACCACCGTGGGCGATGTCCACACGTGGGCGGACTCTGGCCGGGCGCACCATTTGCGACACCCTTCCCAGTCTTCGTTCAGAAGGGAACTCGCATGGCCAAGCTAGAGATATCTCCCGAGATACTCGACGCACTCCAGACGCTGTCGTCGCTACTAGAGAGCGAGGACGCATTCGAAAGAACCCTCGACACGATCGTCGATCTGTCGTGCTCGACTTTGCCCGGATGCGATGCGGCCGGGATAACGGTGAGGATCGACGGTAAGGACACAACCGCGGCGTCGAGCGACAGCTATACGCTCGAGATCGACAAGATCCAGTACGACTCGGGTCAAGGGCCGTGTGTCGAGGCTCTCGAGACAGGCGCTCCACAGTTCATCGACGCGATCTCCGACGAGATCCGTTGGCCCGAGTTCCGTGAGCGCGCTGCCTCCCAAGGACTTCGTAGCAGCGCTTCGTTCCCTCTACGTATGAATGGATCGGTGGGAGCTCTCAACCTGTACGCCCGGGAGGAGCACGCCTTCGATGAAGCGTCGCGGAGAATCGCCGAGATATTCGCGAGACAGTCGAGCATCGCGCTCGAGAACGCCCACATCTATGCGGCGGCGCGACGTCTAGGTGACCAACTGAACGAAGCCCTCCAGACGAGGGATCTCATCGGACAAGCAAAAGGGATACTCATGGAGCGCGAAGGGATCTCCGACCCGGAAGCATTCGAGATGCTCAGGACGATCTCTCAGAACAGCAACGTGAAACTGCGCGATATCGCGCACCGGTTGGTAGAAGACAAGCCGCCTACGTCTGCTTAGGTGCGACGGGACCTCGCCGCACTTTTCACTACGGCGAGGTCGGCCTGGACTGGCGCCATGGGCAGGCTTTTCCGCCGCACGGTTCCCATGTCCAATCGCCGATGCGGCAAACATGAACGTTGGAACGAGAGGAAACGATGCGCGGTCTGCCAATGGTGTCGATCGAGGTCGAGAACTTCGCCGTCATCAGTTATCCCGTTGCGGCAGAGCGCATCGAGGCGCACCTGCCGTCTGTGTACGAGCTCGACACGATGCAGACCTCGATCGGTAGGACGGGCTTTGTTTCTACGACGTGTTTCTGCAACCACGCCTTTCGGCTTGCGCGCATCAAGTATCCGCGCCACACGTTTAACGAAAGCACCTATCGGACCTACGTGAACTACAAAGGGCGCCACGGGATCTATTTCTTCGGGCGTTACCTGGGGACGCGGCTCGCATGGCTGGCGCAGAGGCCACTGGCCCGCGACACCTTCGTCGGAGACTTCGCCGTCAAAAGTGAGATAAGGAACGGCGCCTACGACTACATGTCGTGCCGCGTGACGTCACGACATGGGGACACATCGTTCTTGTTGGAAGGAGACGACGGCCGGGACGCGTCCTTGGACAGCGACCTCGATCTCGAGCAATTCTTGACCTACCGCCTGCACGGGTTTTTCACAGCCCCCCTCGGCCTTCAGGGCCACATGCCGGTAAACCACCCGAGGATGCGCCCGTTCCGAGGACGTCTGTCCGACGGGCGCTTCGACCTGTGGACCGAGCTCGGCATCTTGGACGACTCGGAGATAACTAGCCCGGCTTCGGTATTGATCGCGCCGCGCGTCCCGTTCACGCTCTACGCGCCGCGGCCGATCGTCTAACCGAGCAGAGCTTCGATCTCCTGCAGGACGGCCTCGTCGAGCTCGATCTCGGGCGCGTCGATCCAGCCACCCACTTGTTCGGGGCTCTTGGCGCCAACGATCGCCGCAGAGACTCCCTCGACGGTCAACGTCCACGCGACGGCGAGCTCCGGCAGACTGCAGCCGACGCGGCCCGCGATCTCCTGGAGTCGGTCAACGAGCTCGAGATTGCGCGACAGAAGCGGTTCGTTGAACGCGGGGGCGTCGCGTCGCCAATCGTCCGCCGGCAGGTTCTCGGCCCGCGCTCGATCGAACTTGCCCGTCAAGAGCCCCGACCCCATCGGCGAGTAGACCAGCACTCCGACGCCGTGATTCTTCGCCCACGGGATGACATCGTTGCGGCGATCGGGCGACACGAGACTGAGCTCGGGCTGTACCGAATCGAGCGGATGCACCGCATGACAACGCTCGAGAAGGTCGACGTCGAAGTTCGAGACACCGATCCAACGAACCTTTCCCTCGGCTTGCAGCTCGAGCATCGTCTGCCACGATTCCTCGACCAGCGTTCCCGTTTCGTCTGGCCAGTGGAACTGAAAGAGATCGATGCGCTCGACCTTCAAGCGACTGAGGCTCTGCTCGCACTCGAAGCGGATCGATTGAGGCGTCAGATCGTTGCGTGGCGCCGCGTTCGGCCCTCCCGACGGGTCCCACCGCAAACCACATTTGGTGAAGACGAAAACCTCTTCGCCGACTTCGAACGGAGCCAGAGCTTTCGCAACGACGTCCTCGGAGTGGCCTTTGCCGTAAAACGCTGCAGTGTCAACCCAATTCACGCCGTTTTGGATCGCGCTTCTGATGGCTTCAATCGACCGATCGTCATCGACGCCGCTCCAACCGAACTTGTTTCCTCCGCCTACCGCCCATGCCCCGAAACCAACACGGGTTATCTCGGGACCGTTGGTTCCCAGCCTTTGAGTTCGCATGGATGGAGTGTGCCGTTTTCGCGCGAGGTCCAAACACCGTGCGAACCAGGCGGTCTAACGGGAATGGCTCGTCATTAGTAGCCAAACGTTTGGCCGTTGGATCTTCGGGTAGTGGAAGGCAGCGGTTCGGAGGAGAGCCTTCCTAAGGGCGTGGGCTTAGGGAAGCCTCTGGTGATCGCGTCTCTGGATCGGCTGCGGCGAACCCGCTCACGTCTCCGCTACGCACGAGGGGGCGTATTGAGCATCGAGTTCATCGGCGCATTCGAAAGCTGCTATCTACCGCAGCACGATGTCGACATTGTCGAGTCGACAGAGCATTCCGTTCGCTGGAAAGAAGATCTCGACCTGCTGCGTGAGTGCGGTGTTTCGACACTGCGCTATCCCGTCCGCTGGCACCGGATCGAAGCCAATCAAGGTCATTACGATTGGTCTCACACCGATGAGGTCCTCGGGCACATCCGCGACCAAGGTTTCCGCCCGATCGTCGATCTCTTGCACCATTGCAGCTACCCGGCATGGCTGACCCACGGGTTCGCAGATCCGCGCTTTCGGAACGCGTATCTGAGCTATTGCGAAGCGTTCGCTAAACGCTACGACTGGATCCCCGCGTACACGCTCCTCAACGAGCCGTTCACGACGCTGTTCCTGACCGGTCACGAAGGGATCTGGCCTCCCTACTGGAACGGCATGCGGGCATTCGTTCGCATCAGTAGGAACGTCTTTCCCGCAGTGACCGCAGCCGCTCGCATGTACCGCGATCTCCTGCCGAACGCCGAGCACGTCTACGTCGAGCCGTGTGAAGGACACTCAGCGGCACAGGCATCCGGCGAGCAGTGGGCGGCGCTTGCAAACGATCGCCGCTTCTTCTTCCTCGACGTGATGCTCGGACGCGAGATCGATCCGGCCCGGCCGTTCGCCGCGGAGCTCGTCGCCGCGAACGGCGCGGATCTGCTCGAGATCGAAGGCGGGCATATCGACTTGCTCGGACTCGACTACTACGCGCATCTCGAATGGAGCTTCGACGGCATCGCCGGAACGTGCCCGTCACCAACACCGGTGGGGCTCTCGAGACTGCTTCTCGAATACTGGGACCGCTACCGGCTCCCCATGATCCTGGGCGAGACGAACATCCGCGGCTTCGCGAGCGATCGAGTGAGCTGGCTGAAGTACACGCTCGAGCAGTGCGAAGCAGCGCAAGCTGCAGGAGCAGACCTGCGCGGCTACTGTTGGTTCCCGTTCATCGACTCGACCGA
>JALZGD010000017.1:306-1421 GCA_030861205.1 Actinomycetota bacterium | reverse complement strand
CCCTACTTGCGAATGCCGACGGCCACATCGATCCGGTCGGCGTCTATTGGCTGGACGGTTCTTTGACCCGTCGGTCATCGGTCATGTCCGATGCCTACAGGCGCGTCGCGACCGGCGCTCGTTCGTCGGAGCTTCCGGCGTACAGGTTCCTCCCGCCACTCGACAGGTGGCTCGCGGGGTTGCTCCCGCAGATGCAGCACTGGGAGTGGCAAGAGCCGGAGCTCGACGGGATGACGCCGGCCACCATCGAGATCCACAAAGCATGGGAGGTTGCTGATGCCTGCTGATCTGGTTGTCTTCTCGCATCTGCGTTGGACATTCGTGTGGCAGAGGCCGCAGCACGTCGTGTCTCGTTTAGCGAAGAATCGAAAGACGTGGTTCGTCGAGGAGCCGATGCCGGCAGCCGTTTCGGAGACGCGACTGCGTACTGAGAAAGCCGGCCCGGTCACGCGCGTGTGGCTCGAAGTGCCGAGCACCGAGACCCACCTCAACTTCGGCGCAAAGGGCACGGAAGGCTACGCCGACGCGTTACGCGATCTATTTCAGGCAACCGACGTATGGGCGTGGCTCTACACGCCGCTCGCGCTCGAGTTGAGCCAGGAGCTCGATCCCGCACTCTTGGTCTACGACGTGATGGACGACCTGTCGGCCTTCAAGTACGCGTCCGAAGCGATGGTTCTTCGCCAGCTCCAGGCGATCGCGGCCGCGGATGTCGTTTTCGCCGGGGGCCGATCGCTGTTCGACAAGGTGCAGAAACATCGGTCGGAGCGGGCCTATCTGTTTCCCAGCGGGGTCGAGCCCGAGCACTACGCCGCGGCGCGTGACCGTGAGCGCGGTGCTCGAGAGCGGCGAGTTGCCGGTTACGTCGGTGTCATCGACGAACGGATCGACCTGGACCTCCTGTCGAGACTGGCTCAACGACTTCCGGATTGGGACATCCACATGGTGGGCCCGACGCTGAAGTTGGAAGACGTCGACCTCCCGGCGGAACCGAATATCAAGTACTTCGGTCAGCAGCGCTACGAAGAGCTGCCGAAGTTCATGGCAGCGTTCGACGTCGCGTTGATGCCGTTCGCCCTGAACGAATCGACTCGCGCGATCAGTCCAACCAAGAC
>JALZGD010000017.1:0-296 GCA_030861205.1 Actinomycetota bacterium | reverse complement strand
GTATCTACTCGCGTGCCGGACGTCGTCGCCGACTACGGGGCCGTCGTCGACTTCCAAGACGATGCCGAAGGCTTCGCGCAGGCATGCAGAAAGGTCGCGGACGACTCGCTCGATAAGAGGGACGCGAAGCTCGCTCCGCTGCTGCGCATGCATCACTGGGATTCGATCGCGTCGCGCATGGAGCAACTGGTCACCGACGCTGCTCGCCGACCGGTGGTGCCCAGCTTGTCGGAGCGCGATGGCGGCCCGTTCGACTACATCGTCGTAGGGGCCGGCTTCGCAGGATCGACTATCGC
>JALZGD010000130.1:4534-6694 GCA_030861205.1 Actinomycetota bacterium | reverse complement strand
GCGAGGAGCGTCGCGGGATAGATCCCGACGAGCGAGACGATGACGATCATCGGAACGAACAGCAACTGCGATGTCGGCACGAATCCGTGCAGCACCGCATAGAGACCGGTGGTGAGTCCGAGCGCGACCACAACCGAGCTCCCGACGATCATCGGGCTGTGCCGCGTCCGAGGAAGGATCACATGGAAGAAACCCGCAACCCAGCCCCCCAGGACGACACAGAGAGCGACCCCCAACCGATACCTCGAGCCGGGGAGCTCCGCCGCGCTGACTACTAAGAGGCCCAGTGCGGCAGTGACCCATGCGATGACCTCCGCGACTTGCGTTGCCCACCGCCAACTGCCCTTGGCAACTTGCTCGCGGTCTCTCGACATCATGAGATCACCTAGCGTTGACTCATCGTTGGTCACAGGACCCGTGACCGTTACCCGTACTGATTAAACGCCGGTAAGGGCCCAGAAGTCACCGTTCGTCACTGCGCCGCCCTCTTCTTCCAACATCGCGAGGTGCGCCAGCACCGAATATCGCGCCACCGGATGAAGAACAGGCGGCGTGTCGACGTACACCAACTCGACGATCTGATCGACCGTCTTGCTTCCAGAACGCAAGGTTTCGACGATCGACGAGTGGCGATCGGCCCGATGGGCGATGTAGTGCTCGATCACGGCGCGGCCCCCATCGAGCGCCCGGAAATGGCCGGGATAGATCCGATCGATCTCGAGCTCGAGCAGTCGCTGAAGCGTCTGCAGGTACTCGCGCATGTTGCCGTCGGGCGGCGCGATGAGCGCGGTGCCCTCCCCGAGGACGTTGTCGCCGGCGAACAAGCTCGCGATCGAAGCGGCGTAGACACAAACGTGATCGGACGAGTGGCCCGGCGTGTGTAACGCAGTCATACGAAGGCCCGGGACCTCGAGCGTGTCGCCGTCCGCCAACGGCGTGACTTCCGTGTCGTCGATCGATTCGGTTCCCCAGGCACGGACGCGAGCCCCGGTTGCGGCGCGTAATGCTCGGACGCCTCCCGTGTGATCGGGATGGCGATGCGTGACGACGATCTCAGCGACCTCTCCCGCGGCAGTCGTCACCGCCCGGAGGTAATCGACGTCATCGACGGCGGGGTCGATGACAAGCGTCGGTCCGGTTCCGACTACATACGTGTTCGTCCCGGGACCCGTCATCAGTCCCGCGTTGGGAGCGATGACCGCGTGCACCACCGGCGACAGCCGCGTCGAAGTGATCGTCGCATGCTTCGACGGGTGGGGCTCCATCGACGCCATCACTTCGTCGACCGATCTGTGCGCGTCCAACCGTTGGAGCATCTCGATCGTGGGGGGAGCCATCAGGTAGTCGCCCGCAGCGAGTCCGGCAAGCGCAGCCGAAGGCGCAAGCCAGCGACACTCTGCGACCTCCGCGATGTCGGGATCACACACGAACCCATCGGGCGCGATCGCGACAAAGAACTGAGCATCGAACCGGATCGGCGCCCCCATCGGAGTGACCCAACGACCGGCCGGGACGAGTCGAGCAACATCCAGGTGGACGTCGGAGTCGAGACATGCGTCGAGGAAAGCGGCGCCGTCGCGAGCGATGCGGCGATCTACGACGTTACCCGCGGGCGATATCAGAAGGCCGACCTCTTCGTACGTCTCACGGATCGCGGCGACAAAGTAGCCGAGCGCGCCGGCGGTGACCTCCAACCCCAGCAACGACGCGGCACGACGATCGTCCATCCCACACAGATCTGCCCACCTCCCGTCGCGATCGGACGAATCGACCGCGCCTCCAGGGAAGACGGCAGCTCCCGGCATGAAGCGAAGGTCCTTCTGGCGTGTCGTGACCAGGACCTCGACGTCGACTGCTGTCGGTCGCAGAAGAACGAGTGTCGCCGCGGGACGGGGCGCGCTCGCTTCCATGGTGAAAAGGTATGTTCTCCGAGCCCCAACAACGACATAAGGAGGAGTTGAGTGGGAGTCAAGTTCTTAAGCGAAGAATGGGCTCAATCGATGACCCAAGCGCTGAACTCGTCGGAGGAGTTCAAGAGCGCGGCTTCGAGCCAGCAGGCGAAGCTTCAGCAGGTCGTCACCGACGCTCCCGACCAAGGCGAGGTCAAGTACTACTTCACGCTCGACGGCGGGAGCGCTACCGTCGCCTTGGGCGATCTCG
>JALZGD010000130.1:572-4524 GCA_030861205.1 Actinomycetota bacterium | reverse complement strand
CTACGAGACGGCGGTGGCGATCAACAAGCAGGAGCTGAACGCTCAGAACGCGTTCATGCAAGGGAAGCTGAAGATCTCCGGAAACATGATGAAGCTGATGCAACTCCAAGGTGTGTTCACGGCCATGCCAAAAGCGGTGTCGGACGTCGAGGTCGACTACTAGGTGTGTCGCACTAAAAAAGGCCCCCGCGTCGGCGGGGGCCTTTTCCTATTCTGGATCTTTAGTTGCGAACGGTCGCTCTGACGTGTGTCGACCCCGAGCTCACGAACCCAAGCCGGCGCGCCGCTCGGCGAGACAGATCGAGGATCGTTCGCTTGCTTCCATATGGCCCGCGGTCCTGGACCGTCACGTAAACGATCTTGCCCGTCGTCGTCGACTTGACCTTCAACTTCGTGCCGCACGGGAGCTTCCGGTTCGCCGCAACCATCTTGTCCGGCTGATACCGGGGGCCGCACGCCATGCGTTCGCCTTTGAGGGCGTTCGAGTAATACACGGCCTTGCCCGTCATCACGCGGTCGCCCGCGGAGGCCGGGAGCGCGATCAGGAACACCGCACAAAAGAGGCCGAGCGCGGCCGTGCGCAAGATCACGTCCTTTCGTTTGGTGGAGCCCGCAAATGCAAGGAGCCCACGGGTGGGCTCGCCCGAGACCCTAGCGAGCCTCCACTTCGCCCGTCAAATCGGCAGATCAGCGGCCTAAGGCCGCCCCATCAGTGGGTTATCGACCCTTCGAGTAGCGCACCGCGTCCCCGACGTTCGAGTTTCCCTCGAGGAAATGCGTACTCGCTACCTCTTGGTCGTAAGGGCCCTTGTACCGGAGGATGTAGAGCCCGTTCCTGATGTCGACCACGTAGATCAGGCCGTCTTTGATGATGGGGTAGCTCCACATCACGACCTTGTCCTCTCCAGAAGACAATGCCGGGTCCTCCGTGACGACCGCCGGCTCGGGGGTCGGCGAGAAGGATGCGGCCTGCTTCACGTGAGTCGGGTCGGATATGTCGATCGCCTGCAGCCCGCCCGAGTGCCACGTCACGAATGCAAGGTGAGGCGTGAGCGTCGGGTTGTGCGCAGACCACGACGACAACGAGTTGCGAGCGGGATTGTCGCCGACCGCGTCGCTGCAGTAGCTCGGGTCGTTCTGCCGAAGCTTGTACTCCGAGACGACTTTCGGGTGCGTCGGGTCTTTGATGTCCAAGAGGCGGACCCATCCCCACGGACAACCGTGGTTGCTCAACAGCACCGGGATCTTGCCGTAGACCTCGTCCGTCGTCAGCGCGTACGGACTGCCGGGGACAGGAACGGAGCTGTGGTCTCCTGGTCCGTCCCAATGCGCACGGTTCTGGATCGGCGTGATGTCGGTGATCTTCGGCTTGGGCTTTCCGGCCGCGACCTGCGATGTGTTGACCTCCCAGAACCCACCTTGGAGGGCGGCGATGTAACCGGTCTTGCCGTCGGGCGAGACGCTCATCGAGTGGATGGTGTTATTGCCCGAGGTCGGGACGAGAGCCTTGTAGGTCGCGAGCTCGGTGAACTTCTTGTCCCGCGCACCGGAGATGTCTATGACGGAGAACTGGGTGCCGCTGCTGGGCTCGGATTGATAGAGCAGAGCGCGGCTCGGGTTCTTCGGGTCGACCCATATGAAGAACTCGTGGGGGGAATGCGCCGGGACGTACTCCGAAATGAGTTTGGGATCTGCAGCATTGTCGCCGGAGATGTCGTAGAACGCGTAAGTGTCGTCCTTCAGGGCCTGGGTCGGCGAGCACTCGTGGATTAGAGAGCTGCAGTTAGACGCCAGGTACAGCACTATCAAAAGGTGTTGCTGCGGCCAGATACGCATCTCGCGCGACGTCACACCGTCGCTGGCCCCCATCGGCGTCTGCGAGATCTGACCTACGACCGAGGGCTTCGACGGATCGTGGACATCGACGATCATCACGCCCGAGTTCGGGTGCAGGCCGTCGGTCCGGCTGCCGACATAGGCATAGCCGTCGGTGACCGCCAGCGCTGCGTTCATGCCGCGATTCATCAGCGAGTCGTGACCCACGAGCTCTAGCGATCCCTCCGGGTCTCCCTGGGCGACCGTCACGTGTACCCGCGGGGATGATGCGAAGGCGGGCGCGGAGATCACCGCTATCGCCGCGAACAAGGCAAGGAAACGCTTCACTGGGCTCTCCTTCGAGGCTCATGGGACTTCGTGCGGAGTGATTCGCCGCCCAGCCGTGAAACCCTCCGGCGGGGATAGGTCTAGCGATAAGCCGCCAGACCTTCGAGGCGCAGCAGCAGAAGTTGAACCAGCGGCGACGTCGTTTGCTCGGTCTCGCAGTTCGTGTCCTTCTCGCCATCTATGCAGACGTCGGTGCCGTCTCCGCCGTCAAGGGAGTCCGATCCGTCGCCTCCGTTGAGCTCGTCGTCACCTGCGCCCGCCTGGATCGTGTCCTTGCCGGCCCCTCCGAGCAGCCGGTTCACAGCGCCGGTTCCGGTGATCGAGTCGTCCTTCGGGCCGCCCTGGGCGTCCTCGATGCTCGCAAGGGTGTCGGATCCCTGGCCCGTCGCGACGCCCGTACCGAGGTCGATCGACATGTTGTTGTCGGCCGAGGAGTACATGACGAGGTCCTCACCGTCTCCGCCGTCCACGCGGTCGCTGCCACCGAATGGGATAAGGGCGTTGTCGTTCGCGTCTCCCGTTAACGAGTCTCCGAACGCATCCGAGCCGCCAACTCCCTCGATGTTCGTCAATGAGTCGGTACCCCACCCCGTCGCAGACCCGGTCGCCAGATTGACGACTACGGGGCCGGGCGCAAAGCGATAGCCGGCGAAGTCGAGTTCGCCCTTCGGCTGTGTGCCCCCGTCGATCGTGTCGTTGCCGCCTTCGCCGACGAAAACATCGGGGCCTCCGCGGCCGGTCAACACGTCGTTCCCCTCTCCACCGAACAAACCGTTGCCGAATGCCGTCTTGTTTCCATCAAGGGTGTCGTCGAAGGCAGACCCCTGGATCGAGTCGAAGCCCGTCAACGTGTCGCTGCCTGCCCCGCCAGTCGCCTTTCCGGAGGTGAGACTGACGTTCACGGCGGCCGAAGCGGCCGAGTAATCGGCCAACGCCTCGTCGTCGCGTCCACCGCTCATCGTGTCGTCCCCGGGTCCGCCGACTACGTCGTCGAAAAACCCGGCGCCGCTGTCAATTGTGTCGTTGCCGTCGCCGCCATCGATATCGTCGCCGCCGGCGTTGCCGTACACCGAATCGCTACCCTTTCCCGTGCAGATCACGTCGTCGCCGCGGCGGCTCCTCACGACGTCGGGCCCACCAAGGGTCACGATCACATCGGATCGAGAAGTCCCTCGGATGACATCACGGTGACTTGTGCCGACGATGGTCGCGTCGCGACCGAAGCATCTGGGCGGGCTCGGTGGCGGCGCGATGCCGGGCGAAGCCGATCCCGAGGCCCGCGATGTGACGGCAAGCGCGAGCGCGATGGACAACCCGAACTGAATGACAGGTCCTCGGAGGGGGTGCATGCGGCGCACCTAGTGACGCTATCCGAATGGGCGCGCTCGCATAGAGAAAGGACACGTCGCCCGAGGGTTCAGTGGCACGTGTCGCTTCCCGCGTCCCCCTGTGAACCGGTTGTTGGTATGAACTGCCACTCATAGCTGGTGGGGCGAAGTGTCATCTTTAGGACGCCGAATGACTGATTGAGTCGAACCTCGCTGTTGGCTGCTACAGAACCGAAAGCCGCGAGACTCCGCCCACCGGTACCGACGGTGAATTGGCGCAATCCCAGCGGCGTTGCGTGACCGCTGCCGTCTTGAGGTGCGAACCTTTCGTAAACGTGGAAGTGGCCGTTCAACACGACATCCGCGTCGGCCGCCTGAAGGTCGTTCCAGAACGCCGTCATCTCGGCATCGTTGCCCGGCCCGCCCGACGCGAACCGGGGGTCGTGCCAGAAAGCGAGGGT
>JALZGD010000130.1:0-513 GCA_030861205.1 Actinomycetota bacterium | reverse complement strand
CCGGATGACCGGCCAGGTCGCCCTCTAGCCAGGTTTCCTGTGGGCTGCCCGCGCCGCACCCTCCAACCGACCCACATTCCGAGTTCAACGCGACGATGTGCCAGGCTCCGAGGTCGAAGCTGTAGTAACCCTCCGACGCATCTCCGGCGCGGGCTCCGAAATAGCTGAAGTAGCCACTCTGTGGAGGGTCGTCGCAGGGGGTGAACGGCTGCTGCAAAGTCGTGTTCCCGTACTCGTGATTGCCGGGGACCGGATGCGTGACGTTCTTGAACGCCCCCCAAGACTGGTCGTAGCCGAGGTTGAACGCAGCCAAGGGACCATATTCGTACTGGTTGTCGCCGAGAGCAAGGACGCCGTCGGGTGACAGGGCAGAGATCTGACTCGCGGTAACGCCCATCTGACAGGTGGACGCGCCCGCCGGAGCGTTGAAATCCGAGCGCGCGGGATCGCAGGCGATATCTCCTGCGGCCGCTATCACTGCCGCGGGAACAAGCGTCGGTGATGGAGACGGCG
>JALZGD010000129.1 GCA_030861205.1 Actinomycetota bacterium | reverse complement strand
GGTCTTTCCCGGCTACCTGCTCACTCGCATGTATCTGGACGACGACTCTTGGTACGTCGTCAGGAACACGCCAGGCGTGACGGGATTCGTCGGATCGGGCGCGAAGCCGACCCCTCTTTCCGGCCGCGAGGTCGATCGCATACTCCAGGTGAAGCAGGATCAGAAGAAGCTCAAGCCGCGCCTCGAGTTCGAAGAGCAAGAGAGCGTGCGCGTGACTTCGGGACCGTTCGCGAACTTCACGGGCTCGATCTCCGAGATCAATGTCGATCAGTCGAAGCTCAAAGTGCTGGTGAACATCTTTGGCCGCGAGACGCCGGTCGAGCTTGGCTTCGACCAAGTCGCAAAGCTCTAGGAACGAGGAGACGCAATGGCTAATGGAGGTGGCCGGCGCAAGAAGGTCGCGCAGGTCTTGAAGCTGCAGATCCCCGCGGGCCAGGCGACGCCGGCCCCACCCGTCGGCCCCGCCCTAGGTCAGGCCGGCATCAACATCATGGATTTCTGCAAGCAGTACAACGCAGCGACGCAGCAGCAGACGGGGACCATCGTTCCCGTCGAGATCACCGTTTTCGAAGATCGTTCGTTCACGTTCGTAACCAAGACGCCCCCTGCCGCAGTTCTTCTCCGCCAGAAGGCGGGTCTCGACAAGGGATCGGCCGAGCCCAATCGCACGAAAGTCGGTTCCGTGACACGCGATCAAGTGCGCGAGATCGCCGAGACGAAGCTTCCCGATCTGAACGCGATCGACATCGAAGGGGCAATGAAGATCATCGAGGGAACCGCCCGCAGCATGGGCATCAACGTGAACTAGCTCTTCGAGACGTGGGAGGCGGTACGAGCCGCCGAAGACCACAAGGAGGCTGATGTGGGGAAGAACGGCAAGCGTTACTCCGAAGCACTCCAAACCGTCGATCGCGACCGCATGTACTCGCCGCGCGAAGCGATCAAGGCTTTGAAGACGCTCCCGGACGCGAAGTTCGACGAGACCGTGGAACTGTCGCTCCGCTTGGGTGTCGACCCGCGCAAGCCCGACCAGCAAGTGCGCGGATCGATCGCTCTTCCGAAAGGCACCGGAAAGACGATGCGAGTCGCCGTGTTCGCGAAGGGCGAAAAGGCGAGCGCCGCAACCGCAGCCGGTGCGGACGTGGTGGGCGACGATGACCTTGCCGAACGCATCCAAGGCGGCTGGCTCGATTTCGACGCGGTCGTCGCGTCGCCGGACATGATGCCGGTCGTTGGAAAGCTCGGACGCGTGCTCGGCCCGCGCGGATTGATGCCGAACCCCAAATCCGGAACGGTGACGGATGACGTCGGGAAGGCGGTCTCGGACATCAAAGGCGGCCAGATCGAATACCGGACGGACAAGAACGGGAACGTTCACCTCATCCTCGGCAAGAAGTCCTTCTCGGAAGACGACCTCGCAACGAACTACCTCGCCGTCGTCGACGAGATCTACCGCGCCAAGCCTGCCGCGGCAAAGGGTCGCTACGTCAAGACGATCACGATCTCGACCACGATGGGGCCGGGCGTGCGGATCGACCCGGTCAAATCGAAGGACGTTCTCGACGAGGAGCTCGCGGCAACTAGCTGACTGCCGTGGGACTCGACGATTTCGCCGCAACGCTCGAAGCGGCACGCTTGCTCGCCGTGCTTGCTGAGCCCGACAGGCTGAAGGTCGTCTCCGCACTCGCGCTCGGCGCGTGGTCGGTCAACGACATCGAAGCAACGACCTCACTGGAGAGAAAGACCATCGAGCACGCGATCGCGCGGTTGGTTGCCGGCGACCTCGTCGAGAAGGACCAGGCCGGATACCGCCTCAAGATCGAGGAGTTGCGCGCTGCCGCTCGTTCCGCGGCGGACGAGCGAAGCGCCCGGGAGGCGGGCCCTGCCGGAGCAAGCGAAGTCGTCGCTCGATTCATCAAGGGAGGTCGTCTGACGTCGATGCCATCGGCGCGGGCAAAGCGGTACGCGGTTCTCGATCACATCGCGCAATCGTTCGAGCCGGGGCGTAGGTACCCGGAGAAGGAGGTCAACGAGGTGCTCGACGCGTACTTCGACGATTACGTCACGTTGCGGCGCTACCTCGTCGACGAGGGTCTGCTCGAGCGGGATCACGGTAAGTACTGGCGTTCCGGTGGCAGCTACCCGGTCGACTAAGCGGCGGCGCGCTAAGCCACGCGGGTTTCGTGTTTGGTAGCATCCCTCGAGTTGTTGCCCCAGACCGCCGGCGGCTTCGGCCTTAATCCCCGGCGTAGGTGACAGATCGTGTGCTTTGTGCGGTCGTCCGTCTGGGCGACCGTTTTTTGTTGTCCGGCGACGGGCTTTCGCCCGAGATGGAGAGACGATGGCACGACCCGAGAAGCAGGCAGCGGTCAAAGAGATCGCCGAGCGGTTCAAGGAGACCGAGGCAGCGCTCCTTACCGAGTACCGCGGTTTGCGAGTCTCCGAGATCGCGGAAGTCCGCGGTGCTCTTAGGGAAGCCGACGGCGGTAGCGAGTACAAGGTTCTGAAGAACACGCTCGCTCGCATCGCGGTGCGAGAGGTCGGTCTCGAAGACCTCGTCGGAATGCTCGAAGGCCCAACCGCGATCGCGTTCATAAAGGGCGACGCCGCAGCGGCAGCGAAGGCCCTCGACGACGCGGCCAAGAAATACCCGGTACTCACTATCAAGGGCGGGATCCTCAACGGCAAGATCCTCTCGCCCGAGCAAGCGCAGGAGCTCGCGAAGCTCGAGCCTCGCGAGGTGCTACTGAGCAAGGTAGCGATGCTCATGAACTCGCCCGCGCAGCAGACCGTCAACGTCTTTGCTGCCCTGTTGCGGGATCTCGGTTCGATGCTCGCCCAGGTCCTTGCTGCGAAGCCTGCTCAGGCCGAGTCCGAGACGCCGGCGACCCAGGCGCAAGCGCCGGAAGCGGCCGCGGAACCGGCAGCGGAGGCCGAGGCCGAGGCAGAACCGCCTGCGGAACCCGCGGCCGACCTACCCGAGGCGCAAGAGCAGGCCGAAGCAGCACCCGAATCGGAGGCAGCCGCACAAGAAGAAGTTTCAGGAAGCGAGGAGGAGTAACCCATGGCAGAAAAGACGCTTAGCCAGGAAGACGTGCTCGACGCCGTAGCGAACTGGACGGTTCTGGAGCTGTCCGAGTTCGTGAAGGCCTTCGAGGAGAAGTTCGGCGTGACCGCGGCCGCGCCCGTCGCAGTCGCCGCTCCGGGTGCCGGCGCAGCCGGCGGCGGTGATGGTGCCGGCGCAGCCGAGGAGAAGGACGAGTTCGACGTAGTGCTCGCGGCGGCCGGCGACAAGAAGATCCAGGTAATCAAAGAGGTCCGATCGCTCACGAGCCTCGGCCTCAAAGAGGCGAAGGACCTGGTGGACTCGGCACCCAAGCCCGTCCTCGAGAAGGTCACGAAGGAGCAGGCCGACGAAGCGAAGGCGAAGTTGGAAGGGGCGGGGGCGACTGTCGAACTGAAGTAATCGCAGACTTCACAGCAGCACCAGCAAGAGGGGCGGACCGGGGGGTCGCCCCTCTTGCGCGTTCGGGGCCCGACGGTGCGCCCCGGCATCGAGCAGCGGGGAATCCCCAGCGCGAAAAAAGGTTGATTTCCTGTGGTCGTGGGAATACAGTCCTCGCAACTCGGCTTCGCCAGCCGAGGGCTTGCTTGACGCGAGTACAGGCGCGGGCCTATACTCGCTCTTTGCTGTGCCCAGTCCCCGTCCGTTCCACTCGCCCTGTCGCGCGGCTAAGAACCGCCCATGGCGTACCGGTCGGGGGAGGCCTTCGAGGGGTTAAGGGGACCCTCTCTGGCCAGACTCATCACCCCGCATAAAGCCGGCATCTTTCGAGGAGGCTCGTTTGTCGTCTAACGCCCTGCGCGAACGTCGTTCCTTTGCCAAGCTTGCCGAAGTCCTCCCTCCCCCCAATCTCATCTCCGTTCAGAAGGAATCCTTTGATTGGTTCCTTCAGAAGGGACTCGCCGAGACTCTGAACGACATCTCGCCGATCGAGGACTTCACGGGCAACCTGGCTCTGCAGTTCATCTCGCACCGCTTCGAAGAGCCCAAGTTCGACGAAGACGAGTGCAAAGAGAAAGACATGACCTACTCACGTCCTCTCTTCGTGACCGCTGCTTTCATCAACAAAGAGACCGGCGAGATCAAAGAGCAGACGGTCTTCATGGGTGACTTCCCGATGATGACCGACAAGGGCACGTTCATCATCAACGGCACGGAGCGGGTCGTGGTGAGTCAGCTCGTCCGTAGCCCGGGCGTTTACTTCGACAAGTCGATCGACAAGACGTCCGACAAAGACATCTATTCCTGCAAGATCATCCCGGCCCGCGGTGCGTGGCTCGAGTTCGAGACCGACAAGAAGGACATGGTCGGCGTTCGCATCGATCGCAAGCGGCGTCAGAACGTGACCGTCTTGCTCAAGGCATTGGGTTATGGGTCGGATGACGACATCCTGAAACTGTTCGACGGCGCAGAGTCGATCGTGCTGACTCTCGAGAAGGATCCCATCGAGACCGAGGAAGAGGCCTTGATGGACATCTATCGCAAGCTCCGTCCGGGCGAGCCGCCTACGGTCGAGTCGGCACGTTCACTTCTCGACAACCTGTTCTTCAACCCCAAGCGCTACGACCTCGCGAAGGTCGGCCGCTACAAGGTCAACAAGAAGCTCGGCTTCAAGCACGACGAGCGGACGATCGAATCGATGGGGACGGTTCTTCGCAAGGAAGACATCCTCGCCACGATCCAGTACCTGGTTCGGCTGCACGCCGGTGACATGGATGCCGAGACCGACGACATCGACCACTTCGGCAACCGGCGCATCCGTCCCGTCGGTGAGCTGATCCAGAACCAGATCCGCGTGGGCATGTCCCGTATGGATCGAGTGGTTCGCGAGCGGATGACGACTCAGGACGTCGAGGCGATCACGCCGCAGACGCTGATCAACATCCGTCCGGTCGTCGCCTCCATCAAGGAATTCTTCGGCTCGAGCCAGCTCAGTCAGTTCATGGACCAGACCAACCCGTTGGCCGGTCTGACGCACAAGCGGCGTCTGTCGGCGCTGGGCCCCGGCGGGCTCTCGCGTGAGCGCGCAGGTTTCGAAGTCCGAGACGTGCACTCGAGCCACTACGGACGCATGTGCCCGATCGAGACGCCCGAGGGCCCGAACATCGGGCTCATCGGATCTCTCTCGTCCTACGCACGCCTCAATCGCTATGGGTTCATAGAGACCCCGTACCGGAAAGTTGTCGACGGCAAGGCGACCACGAAGATCGAGTACCTCACTGCCGACGAAGAGGATCGGGCGATCATCGCTCAGGCGAACGCCTTGACCGACGATGACGGCAGGTTCACCGAGGACAAGGTCCTCGTTCGTGGGCGCCACAACGAGGTCGACTACGTCGACGCGAACGAGGTCGACTACATGGACGTGTCGCCGAAGCAGATCGTTTCGGTGGCAGCGGCATGCATCCCGTTCCTCGAGCACGACGACGCGAACCGAGCGCTTATGGGCGCCAACATGCAACGTCAGGCAGTCCCGCTGCTGCGGCCGACCGCTCCGATCGTGGGTACCGGACTCGAGTTCCGCGCTGCCGTCGATGCCGGTGACGTGATCGTCGCGGAGGAATCCGGGACGGTGGAAGAGGTCGGTGCCGAACGGATCGTCGTGGCGCACGGCAGCGAGCGAAAGGTCTACAAGCTCGACAAGTTCCGCCGCTCCAACCAGTCGACGTGCATCAACCAGCGGCCGGTCGCTCGGGAAGGCCAGAAGGTCAAGAAGGGCGACATCCTCGCCGACGGGCCGTCGACCGACCAGGGTGAGCTCGCCCTCGGTGCGAACCTGCTCGTCGCGTTCATGAGCTGGGAGGGCTACAACTTCGAGGACGCGATCATCCTGTCGCAGCGGCTCGTCAAAGAGGACATCCTGACGTCGATCCACATCGAGGAGTACGAGGTTGACGCTCGTGACACCAAGCTCGGTGCCGAGGAGATCACCCGGGACATCCCGAACGTGTCCGAGGAAGTTCTTGCAGACCTCGACGAGCGCGGCATCATCCGCGTCGGCGCCGACGTTGGCCCCGGCGACGTGCTCGTAGGAAAGGTCACGCCGAAAGGTGAGACTGAGCTAACGCCGGAAGAGCGTCTGCTTCGTGCGATCTTCGGTGAGAAGGCACGCGAGGTGCGGGACACATCGCTGAAGATGCCGCACGGCGAAGAGGGCAAGGTCATCGGCGTCCGCGAGTTCAGCCGCGACAACGGCGACGAGCTGTCGCCGGGTGTCAACGAGCTCGTACGTGTCTTCGTTGCTCAGAAACGCAAGATCTCCGAGGGCGACAAGCTCGCAGGACGCCACGGGAACAAGGGCGTCATCTCGAAGATCCTTCCCGAGCAGGACATGCCGTTCCTTGCGGACGGCACCCCCATCGACATCATCCTGAACCCGCTCGGTGTCCCGTCTCGAATGAACCTGGGTCAGGTTCTCGAGACCCACCTCGGATGGGTCGCCAAGCACCGGTGGGAAGACGACGACGCGTCGAGCAATGGCAACTCGAGTCCCGGCGCGTGGAGGAAGCAAGAGCCGACCTGGGTTGCGACCCCCGTGTTCGACGGCGCCAAGGAAGACGAGCTTCTCTCGGCGCTTGCAACGACGGGTAAGCGCAAGACCGAATACCCGCTCGTCAACGAGGTCGGTAAGGCGCAGCTC
>JALZGD010000334.1 GCA_030861205.1 Actinomycetota bacterium | reverse complement strand
GTCGCGTCCCTCGAAGTCGAAGCCTTGCTCTGCGGTAAGTTCGACGACAACCCGGCGATCCTCGAAGTGCACGCCGGTGAAGGCGGCACCGATGCGCAGGATTGGACCGAGATGTTGCTTCGCATGTACCTGCGGTGGGCGGAGCGGCGCGGTTACAAGACAGAGCTGCTCGAGGCGACCGAGGGTGAAGAGGCCGGTCTCAAGAGCGCGACGTTCATCGTCACGGGCCGGCATGCGTACGGCTTGCTTGCGGCAGAGCGCGGAGTCCACCGCCTCGTGCGTATCTCGCCCTTCGACGCGGCGAAACGGCGGCACACTTCGTTCGCGTCGATCGACGTCACGCCTGAGGTGGAGGACGACGTCGAAGTCGATATCTCTCCCGACGACCTCCGCATAGACACTTACCGGTCTTCGGGAGCGGGGGGCCAGCACGTGAACGTCACCGATTCGGCGGTCCGGATCACGCACCTGCCCACCGGCATCGTGGTCGCAGTGCAGAACGAACGCTCGCAGATGCAGAACCGGGCCGTGGCGATGAAGATCCTGACGTCGCGTCTTGCGCAACGAGCCCGGGAAGAGCGCGATGCCGAGCTACAGGCGCTACGCGGCGAGAAACGCGACATCGGGTTCGGCTCGCAGATCCGGTCATATGTGCTGCATCCGTACCAAATGGTGAAAGACCATCGCACCGACATCGAAAAGGGCAACGTCCACGCGGTCTTGGATGGCGATATCGACGATTTCATCGAGGCCGAGCTCAGACGCAAGGCTGCCGAGACGCATTAGGCGGCCGCATACAGCAGGGAGGTGCAATCATGGTCGCTATGGATCGGCTGCGCGCCGCGAGTGACGACGTCCCCGCCGAGGTAGACCGCGTCGAGCAAGCGACGCTTCACGATCTCGGCCGCGTCGATATCGACGACGTCTACGTGCAGATGGATTGGCTGCTGCGCCAAAGACCGACACCGCTCGATCTCTACGACCGCTGGGAACGACAGAACTGGCAAACGCAGGAGCTCGACTTCTCGACGGACCGCGAGCACTGGGACTCGATGACCGGGATCTTCGAAGGGATGCGGACCGAACTACAGCGATCGATGACTTTGTTCTTCGTCGGCGAGCAAGCAGTGACCGACACGCTTTCGCCGCTCGTTCACGCGGCCCCCGACGAAGGGTCGCGGATCTTTCTGTCGACGCAACTCGTGGACGAGGCACGACATTCGGTCTTCTTCTCGAGGTTCTTCGAGGAGGTCGTCGGTATCAGCGGCGGGCTGCACGCGGCTCTGGACCTGCTGAAGGATCGTGTGGTCGGCGGCTTCCGCACGATCTTCGACAACGATCTCGTGGCCGTGACGGAAAACGTCAGGGAGCACCCCGACGACTACGGGGCATGGGTAGAAGGCATCACCACCTACCACCTCGTGATCGAAGGGATGCTGGCCCTCACGGGACAGAAGTACCTCCTCGGGATCATCCGCGAGATGGGCATCCTGCCGAGCTTCTACACAGGGTTCACGGCGGTAGCGCGTGACGAGTCGAGACACGTGAACTTCGGCGTCCGTGCCCTGATGGAGGCCGGGCTCCGTGACCGGTCGCTGCTCGATCGAGTGGAGTCGACGATCTTCCGGCTGCTCGAACCGGCGTGCAGGATCGTCGCAGCACCCGAGCGCCGGTTCGCCATCGGCCCCGAAGAGTCGCCCCCGAACCTGCGGATCGATCCGCACGAGGTCGCCGACTTCTCGTTGAACTCGCTGACCAAGCGTCTGCGGGTAGTCGGCCTCCCGGCAGGGACCCTCGCCGAGATCACGCAGCGCGGTCACGCCGCGTACCAACGGGCGTGGGACGAATACGAAGAGTTACATTCAGAGGACCACCCATACCGGTTCTACGACCGGATGGCGGCTTCTGCCGGGTGACTTTCGTTAGCCTGATAAGTCGATGATCCGCACACTGAACGTCTCGAAGGAATACAAGGGCGGCATCCGCGCCCTCGAGCAAGTGACGATCGACATCGAGAAAGGCGAATTCGTCTTTCTGGTGGGACCGTCGGGCTCGGGCAAGTCGACGTTCCTGAAGCTGTTGACCAAGGAAGAGGCGCCTACCTCGGGCGACGTGTTCGTTGCGGGGAAGAACCTCAACAGCCTTCCTCGCTTGCTCGTCCCGTATCTGCGTCGCAACGTCGGATGTGTGTTCCAAGACTTCAAGCTCTTGCCGAACAAGAC
>JALZGD010000128.1 GCA_030861205.1 Actinomycetota bacterium | reverse complement strand
GGACTGATCCTTACCAACGACTTTTGGAACGGTGACGGCCTTGCCGGCCAGCAGATTGGACGCGAGGAAGTAGACGCCCGCGGCGATAGCCCCGAGAACGAGAAGAGTGATGAGTACGTATAGGCCGGTTCGACTGCGTCGGGGTGGTGTCTCGTACATCTCGGAGGTGCGCAGGACCTGAGTTCCCGTTGCCGGGGTCTGCACCATCGTCTGCGTCGCCATAAGCGGCGTTGCTTGTACGCGAGAACCCGATAAGAACCGGTGCAGGTCGTCGTTCATCTCGCCTGCGGAGCTGTAGCGATTGTCCCGGTTCTTCGCGAGAGCCTTCATCGTCACTGCGTCGAGCGCCGCCGGTACGTCCGGGTTGAAGTGCGACGGAGGCTCGGCGGTCTCGCGCACGTGCTTGTACGCGACTGCCAATGGTGTGTCGCCCTGGAACGGTGGGCGTCCGGCGAGCATCTCGTATAGAACGACGCCGAGTGCATATACATCGGAGCGCTCGTCCACTGGTGATCCTTGCGCTTGCTCCGGCGACAGATAGGCAGCGGTGCCGATGACCATCCCGGTTTGAGTCATCGTTTGCTCGGCGTCGCTTCCGAGAGCACGTGCGATCCCGAAGTCGGTCACTTTCGTCTGACCCGACGACGTGATCATGACGTTCGATGGCTTGATGTCGCGGTGGACGAGCCCTGCCGCGTGCGCTCGCTGCAGCGCTTGCGCGACGTCCGACGCGATCTCGGCGGCGCGCTCCGGCAGCAACGGGCCTTCTTGAGCGATCACATCGGCGAGCGAGCGGCCGTCGATGAACTCCATGACGATGTAATAGGTGTCACCGTCAGATCCGTAGTCGTAGAGCGAGACGATGTTCGGGTGGTTCAGGTTTGCCGCCGATTGGGCTTCACGCTTGAAACGCTCGACGAACGCGCGATCGCGCGCGAAACGCTCGTGCAGCACCTTGACGGCCACCTCACGCCCCAGTAGCTCGTCGCGGGCCTTGTAGACCTCGGCCATGCCCCCGGTCCCGACGCGCTCGAGCACGGCGTACCGCCCGCCGAACACGCGTTGCGAGGTGCTCATCGATCGTGCTCCTTTTCTTTGTCGTGCTTGTCGTGGCCCGGTGGAACGTGCGGAGCGCCGTGGCCGCGCTCGTCACCGCTGGACACAAGGACAGTAACGGTGTGGCCTGCCGGAACGACGGTTCCGGGGGGAGGATCGGTGGACACAACGTGGCCGAAATCGATGTCGTCGCTCGAGACATGCTCGGGTTTGGGCCGCAGGCCGCTACGAAGCAAGAGTGCCCACGCATCGCCGTAGCTCATCCCGATCACGTCTTCTGGGACGGTGACGAGCTGGGCGGTTGGAGACGGCGACGATCGACCGTGGGCTCGCCGTTGCGACGAAGCAGAGGCCTGCGCGTGCAATTTCCGCGACTTGTCGCGGTGGGTCAATCTGTACCCCAACAGCGCGCCCGCGATGAGTACAAGGGCAACGAAGCCCACGACAACGATCCGCCCGATCCGCTCCGGGTCCCAACGATCGCCGGGGATCGGCCACACCGAGTACTCGAGCGTTTCGTCTGAAGTCGCACCGTCGGCGTCCGCGCGAACCGATGCCGCGACGAGCGCCACACCCAGATCCCCTGCATCGCGGTAGCGATCCGCCGGATCCTTGGCAGTGGCGCGAGCGATCACCTCGTCGAACGAAGTCGGCACGCGAGGTTCGATCGACGATGGTGACGGAAGCTCACCCGTCGCGTGCTGCATCGCGATCGCGACCGGGGACTCACCCTCAAAGGGTCGCGAACCGGTCAGCATCTCGAAAACCACGACTCCAGTGGCGTAGATGTCGCTGGCGGTGCCCGCCGGCTTACCCGCTGCCTGTTCGGGAGAGATGTAGTGCGCCGTCCCGAGCATCGTTCCGGTAGCGGTGAGTGTCGAATCCCCGGCCGCACGCGCGATCCCGAAATCGGTCACCTTGACGCGATCACCCGCCGAGACGATGACGTTTCCCGGTTTGATATCTCTGTGGATCACTCCCGCCTTGTGCGCGTGGTCGAGCGCGGCCGCGATCTGCGATCCGATATGGGCAGAGCGCTCGGGGTCGAGCGGGCGCTCTTCAGCGAGCAAACGCGAGAGATCCCGACCGTCGACGAGCTCCATCACGATGAAATGGCGGTTGGAGTCGACGCCGTAGTCGTAGACGGACGCGATGTTCGGGTGCGCCAGCGCCGCCGCGGCACGCGCTTCTCTGCGAAAGCGTTCGACGAACCGGGCGTCTGAGGACAACTCTTCCTTGAGAAACTTGACGGCGACGCTTCGGTCGAGCTTTTCGTCGATCGCTTCGAAGACCGTCCCCATGCCCCCCGAGGCAACCTTGTCGCCCAACCGGTAACGGTCGGCGAGGATCACACTCACCACCCGTCGATCTGGCGGTCCGCTTCGAGTATCTGTTTCGCGATCGGCGCCGCAACGAGCCCGCCCGTAGCCTCCGAGCCGTACGTCCCGCCATGTTCGACGATGACGGCGACCGCGATCTTCGGGTCGTCCGCGGGCGCGAAGCAGATGAACCAGGTGTGCGGATTCGTCCCTGTAACGGTCTGCGCGGTTCCCGTCTTACCGGCGACCGCGACGCCGGGGATCTGCGCGTTCGTCCCCGTTCCCTTTTCGACGACGGCCTTCATCATCTCGGTTAGATCCGATGCCGTCTCAGGGCTCATCGCGCGGCCGAGGTCGGGGGTTGCGTCGAAACGTTTCACGAGACCGCCGGACGGATCGATGATCTCGTGGAGGAGGTGCGGCTCCGGCACCACACCACCGTTCGCGACCGTAGCTGCCACGAGCGCCATCTGAAGCGGAGTCGCCGCGGTGTTTCCCTGGCCGATCGCCGAATACGCGCGCAGCGGCGCGTTCTTGTCGGGAACGTTGGGGTACTTGCTCGCCACGTCCGATAGGTCGAACGGGATCGTCTTGTTGAAGTACAGACGATTCGCCATGTCGTAGATGTCGGCCGGGATCTTCAAGCCGAGGAGAGCAAACGTCGTGTCGCACGACACCGTAAGTGCCGTGAACATGTCGATCTGGCCTCCCCCGGCGCACGTGGAATGCGAGAAGTTCTGCAGCGTGTTGTTGGTCAGCGGTAGGTCGAGAGCGAGGGGGTCCGAGAACGTGGACTTCGTCGTGTACTTGCCCGACTCGAGCGCCGCCCCCGCGGTGACGACCTTGAACGTCGATCCCGGTGGATACCTGTTAGAGGTCGCGATGTCGATCAGAGGGCTCGTCGGCGAGGTGGGATGGAGCGCTTGGTAGGCACGCTCCGCTTCCGCAGAATCGTGCGAAGCGATACCACTCGGGTCGTACGACGGGTAACTCCACAGCGCCCTGACGTCCCCGCTGCGTGGATCGAGGGCGACGATCGCGCCGCGATTGTTCCCCAACGCCTGCTTCGCCGCCGCCTGCAATCGCGAATCGATCGTCGTTTGGATGTCGTCGCCCTCGTGCCCGCCGCCGAGCAACCGGTCCTGGATCTGCTGCATCGAGAGAACGCCGCCCTCTCCCAGCAGGTCGTTGTCGTAGGTGTTCTCGAGCCCGAAGTGCGCCCCCGAACCAACCGATACGTAGCCGGTGATGTGTCCGTAGAGATCGCCCGCCGGATAGACGCGGACGTACTTGAGCTTCCCGTGTGTAGAGCGGCTCTCGGCCATCACTTTGCCGTCGCGTGTGAGGATGTCGCCGCGCTTGATCGAGTACTCGCGTATCAGATTCAGAACGTTGGCCGGGTTCTTCGCGATCCGTTCGGCCGCGTAGATCTGCACGTAGTTCAGTTGCAGGAAGACCGCAACGAACAGCGCGACGATGATCAGCCCGACGCGGCGGATCTGCTTCTCCATCACTGCCGACCGCCGATCAGGATCTCTTCTGTGTGAGCGGGGGCGGGAGCGCCGGATTGATGGTGGGAGATCCGGACGAGCAGCCCCAACAGTATGAAGTTCGAAAGCAGGCTCGACCCGCCGTACGAGACGAAAGGAAGCGTGATGCCGGTCAGCGGAAGAAGCCTTGTCACGCCTCCCAGGATGATGATCGTCTGGATCCCCAAAATTGTCGTGAGGCCCATCGCCAGCAACTGACCGAAGTCATCTCGTTGCGCCAGGGCGATCTTCAGCCCGCGGCCGACGAGCAAGAAGAAACAAACCAACAGCGCTGCGGTGCCCATGAGCCCGAGCTCTTCGCCGATGACGGGGAAGATGAAGTCCGTTGCGGCTTCCGGGATGAGATCCGGCCGTCCCCGTCCCAGGCCGGTTCCGAACAAGCCACCCGTCGCGAGGGCGAACAGGCCCTGGGCCAACTGGTAGCCCTGGTCCTTCACCAGCTTGGGGTCGAAAACGTGCAGCCAGATGTCGACTCGCTCGCGCACGTGGTTGAACGCGGTGTATCCGAGGTACGAGCCGATCGCAAATAGCCCACCGCCGAACGCTACGTATGCGGCTCGCGCCGTCGCGACGTAGAGCATCACTATGAAGATCGAGAAGAACAACATGCTCGAGCCGAGGTCTCGCTCGTAGAACATCACCAAGAGCGAAACGGCCCACATCACGATCAGGGGGCCGAAGTGCTTGAAATCGGGCAAGTGGATACCGGCGACGCGACGCGACGCAACGGCCAGTAGCTCTTTGCGCTCGGCCAGGTACGCAGCGAAGAAGATGACGAGACACAGCTTCGCAAGCTCCCCCGGCTGAAACGAGAAGCCGCCGAACCGCAACCACAGCTGCGCTCCGTTGATAGGGACGCCGAGAGGGGTTGCCGGAAGCAGCAGTAGTGCAAGACCCGTAAACCCGAAGATGTATTTGTAACGAGCGAGCGCGCGGAAGTCCTTCAAGAAGACGACGGTCGACACGAAGCATGCGATGCCGACGAGAGTCCAGACGACCTGTGTCGGACCGAGGTGCTTCGGCGATAGTCGGTAGATCGCCGCGAGGCCGATGGTGTTCACGATCGCGGCGAGCGGTAGCAGCAGAGGATCGGCCTGCCGAGCGTAACGACGCACAACTAGATGCGCGATCACGTAAGCGGCGACGATCAAAGCTACGTACGGCGCAGTGCGTGCGGCCTTGTGCTGATTGAGCGCGACCGCAGCAAGCACCGTTGCGCCGGCTCCTACGATCAACGCGATCAGCAGAAGTGAAAGCTCCGTGTTCCGCCGATAGGCGGACGCTTGCGCCATCTAGCGCCCTTTCTTACGGTGTTTCGGCGGAGACGGTTGTGGTTCCGGCGAGCATGCTTTTGCTCGACCCTCGATGTTCGTCACCGCTTCTCTTGCTGCTTGCAGAGAGTCGACCTTTATGCCTTCCTCGACATTGCTCTTCACCGAGCCGCATAGATCCGACGCCGAAACGGTCGTCGTTTGTTCCTCCGACCTGAGCGTCAGCCCGGCGATCTCATCGGGGATGCCCTTGAAGATCGCGACGTAGCCGGACGCATTCACGCCGACGAACCACGATCGATCGAGGAAGAAGCGGGCACTTAGGTAGACGATCGCTCCAAGGACGAGAAGCGCAAGACTCGTTACGACGATGGCGCGTTTGAGCCGGTTACTCGGTTGCCGCGGTGCCGCTGCAGGATCGGTGTCTTGCCGGGTGCGTGAAGGCACGGGGGCCGCGCTGGATGCGGTCGCACTCCGCTCCGCGTCACCTTCGTCTACGTCCACGACGATCGCGGTGATGTTGTCTTCGCCGCCCGCTTCATTCGCGGCCGCGATCAGATGCTCGGCCGCGGTTTGTGGATCGCGTTCGTTCGAGAGGATGCTCGACACCTCCGGGTTTCCGAGCATCGTCGTCAGGCCGTCCGAGCACAGCAACACGCGATCTCCGTCGCGGAGTTGCAGAGTCGTCAGGTCGACCTGGACGTCCGTATCGACACCTAGCGCGCGCGTGATGACGCTGCGTTGAGGATGATGACGTGCTTCCTCTTCGTCGATGCGGCCTTCCGCGACCATCCGGCTGACCAACGTGTGGTCTTCTGTGACCTGCGAGAGCTGCCCTTGCCTGAGGAGATACGCCCGCGAGTCTCCGACGTGGGCGAATTGAGCGTTCGCACCATCGATGATCAAGAGGGTGCACGTCGTACCCATCCCGCGCAGTGAAGGGTCGGAGCGAGCCTTCTGGAAGATGGCGATGTTCGCTTCCTTGATCGCTTGTTCGAGCGTCGCTGGGTCTTTCGGATCGAGGGATCGGGATCGACGATCGAGGACTTCCACCGCGGTCGCCGACGCGACGTCACCTGCGACGTGACCGCCCATCCCGTCCGCAACGACGAATAAAGGCGCGTCGACGAGGTACGAGTCCTCGTTACCTTCCCTCACTCGACCCGTGTCTGTTGCGACCCCGTAGCGGATCATTTCCGCAGCTCCAGGACCGTCTTGCCGATCTTGATCTGGTCGCCGCGCCCGAGCGACGTCGGTGACGTGACCTTGCGGCGGTTGAGATAAGTCCCGTTGGTGGACCCGAGGTCTTCGATCATGAATTCGCCGTCTTTTGAAAAGATCCGCGCGTGCATCTGCGACGCATACGAATCCGAGAGAACTATCTGACACTTATCGGCTCGACCGATCACAAGCTCGTCCCTCAGGTCGTATGTCTTGCCGCCTTTGCCCGCGCCTTCGAGCAACACGACGCGAGCGGGTGCTTTCTTGGAACGTCGTGTCGAGGGCCTCGAGACCGGAGTGGAGG
>JALZGD010000333.1 GCA_030861205.1 Actinomycetota bacterium | reverse complement strand
CGAGGACGGCGTCGGGAAGCGGAGCGTCGGGTGCATCGGGGTGGCCGAACGCAACGCGGGCGCCGGAGTACAGCTCGGCCGCACACACGAACAGCTCGCGGTCGGGCCACCCGAGAGGAAGGTCTTCGTTCAGGCGCGCCCTCGATTCGGCCGTCGAGTACATACCAGCCGGGAACAGCCGGCGGAGATGGGCGTGCGGAAGCTTGCCCCCCGCTCTCCAGAAACCCCGCGACGACGCGAGCGCGAACAGCGACCCGATCGACCGCCGGACCCGCTCGCCGCCGGTGGTCCACATCGGCGTGAACAACTGCCGGTGCTCGGCATGTTCGTCTTCGGACCGCTGACGCGCCTTCGGATGGCGCCCGAAGGCGTATTCGTAGAAGTCGTCAAGTGCCCACCCGGTCGCGAGATAGGAGCCGAGGATCGAACCCGCACTTGTCCCGACGATGGTGTCGAAACGGTCCGCGTCGACGCCGAGGTCGTCAAGAGCCTTCAGCGCGCCGGCGTGATACGCCATCCCGACGAGGCCACCGCCACCGAGAACAAGACCGATCTTCATATCCGCCCCAGATTACGGCGCGGTGAGACCGTTACCGGCAATGAATACGGTTACCACTCCTCGTCGAGATCGGCAGGGATCGCTTGTTCGATCGCGTCGCCCTCGGGGGCATCGATCGGCAGACGGCGAGGGAGTGCCGTCTTTTCGCGAGAAGGGACCGTTGCCGACGCGTCGTCGTCATCCTCGACGACCGGCTCTTCATCGGTGAGGGCGGGGTCCGGCGCGTCGATCGATCTGTCGCGTGGCTCTGTCATCACAGCCTCCCGGCTCAACCGTCCATCGGGCGGGTCATGTCGTCTGGGCGAACCCATTTGTCGAAGTCGCTCTCGTTGACGTAACCGAGCTCGGCCGCAGCTTCCTTCAGCGACTTGTCCTCACGGTACGCCTTCAGGGCGATCTCGGCAGACTTCTCGTAGCCGATGTGGTTGTTCAAAGCCGTGACCAACATCAACGACCCGGTGAGATGACTTTCGATCACCGCGCGGTTCGGCACGATCCCGAGAGCGCAGTGGTCGTTGAAGGACCGGCTTGCGTCCGCCAGTAGCGAGGCCGACTCCAGCACGTTGTGCAACATCACCGGTTTGAACACGTTGAGCTGAAAAGCACCTTGCGAGCCGGCGAAGGCAACCGCCGCGTCGTTCCCGAAGACCTGCGTGCATACCATCGTCATCGCTTCGCATTGGGTCGGATTCACCTTCCCCGGCATGATCGAGGACCCGGGCTCGTTCTCGGGGATCTTGAGCTCGGCCAAGCCGGCACGGGGGCCCATCGCGTAGTAGCGGATGTCGTTGGCGATCTTGAACAGGGCGACGGCAAGCGTGCGCAACGACGAGCTGAGCTGAACCATGCCGTCATGCGCCGACAAGGCTGCGAACTTGTTGGGGGCCGAAGTAAATGCCTTACCGGTCTCTTCGGAGATGTGCTTGGCGACCTCGTCGCCGAAGCGCGCAGGTGCGTTGAGCCCGGTACCGACGGCCGTGCCTCCGATCGCAAGCTCTGCGATGCCGGGCAATGCTCCTTCGACACCCTCGAGCGCTGCGTCGATCTGAGCCACCCATCCCGAGAAGACCTGCGACAACCGGATCGGAGTCGCGTCCTGCAGGTGAGTCCGCCCGACCATCACCACGTCGTCGAAGCCGGGGCCCTTCTTCGCAAGCGTGTTACGCAGCGTCCGCACTGCCGGGAACAGGTCGTCGCTCACCGCTTCGGTTGCCGCGATGTGCATCACGGTCGGGAAGGTGTCGTTAGACGATTGCGAGCGATTGACGTCGTCGTTCGGGTTGATCGGGTGCTTCGAGCCGATCGTCCCGCCGGCAAGCTGGATCGCACGGTTAGCGATCACCTCGTTGGCGTTCATATTGGACTGCGTGCCGGACCCCGTTTGCCACACAACGAGGGGGAACTCGTCATCGAGCCTCCCGGCGATGACGTCGTCTGCGGCCCTGACGATCAGGTCGACCTTCTCCGGAGGCAGCTGACCCAACTCACCGTTGGCCAGGGCAGCCGCCTTCTTGAGGACCCCCCACGCCCTGACGACGCGCGGCCCCCAGATGAAACGATCTCGCCCGATCGGGAAGTTCTCGATCGACCTCTGGGTCTGCGCTCCCCACAGGCGGTCGACCGGCACCTCGACCTCGCCCCAGCTGTCTTTGTCCGTGCGGAAATC
>JALZGD010000332.1 GCA_030861205.1 Actinomycetota bacterium | reverse complement strand
CATCGGTGACCAGCGCTATGTGCTGGACTCCCGGACCCTGGTAGAACTGCAGGTACTCCTCGATCTGGCTCTTTCGCTTGCCCTCGGCAGGCTCGTTGATCGGGAACTTGATCTTCCCCTCGCCATCCCACACGACCTTTGACATCAGCGCGGAGTACTCCGTCGAGATGTCGTCGTCTGTGAAGTGCTTGAGTTCAGTGAACCCCATGACGCGCTCGTAGAAGCCCACCCACTCGTTCATTTTCCCGAGCTCGACGTTCCCTACGACATGATCGATATAGCGAACGCCGTACTCGGGATTCGGCGTCGCGCCTTGCGCCGGTTGATACCCGGGCAGGAACGCGCCGGAGTACTCCTCACGGCTGATCAGTGAGTGGATCGTCTCTCCGTACGTTGCGATAGCTGCCCGAACGACCTTGCCGTGCTCGTCCTCGAACGCCTGCGGCTCGGCGACCGACCGAGCGCCGCGCGATAACGCAACGCGGTATGCCTCCTCGGCATCCGGCACACGCAGAGCTATGTCGTGTACACCGTCGCCGTGTTTGTGGACATGCTCGGCTATCGGCGAGTCGGGGCCAAGCGCGCCGGTGAACACCAATCTGACGTCACCCTGATGGACGCACCACGAAACGTCGTCGCGGCTACCGGTCTCGAGGCCTCTGTACGCAAGAGGTGTGAACCCCATCGCACGGTAGAAGTGAACACGAACACCCGCCCAGTCCGGATCGACGACCGGGTGATCTGCTCGGTAATGCACGCCGCGCGACTCTCGTCGCAACAGCGCCCCGTGCGCGATGAGACGCGCCGCAATGGCAGCCGATCGAAGTTCGAGCGCGGCTCGGTCCTCGGAGAGGTGCATCAAGCTAAGGCCTTCGAGCTGCGCGCGTACCTGGATCAGCCCTCCCGCCTCGCGCACGATTCCAAGGTGTTTGGAGCACAGTGATCGCAGCCCGGACCATTCGCCCAACACGTTCGGTGCGGGGTGCAACGAAGGCGGATTCGGAAGTGCCTTCGCGCGCCCCACGCGCTGACCGGCGATCGCGCGAGCAGCGCGACGACCAAACACGAGTGCTTCCGCAAGTGAGTTCCCGGCCAACCTGTTCGCGCCGTGCACACCCGTGTTCGAGCATTCCCCGATTGCGTACAAACGTGGGATCGACGTCCTGCCGTCGAGGTCGGTCGCGATGCCCCCTATCGAATAGTGCGCGGCGGGCGCTATCGGGATCAGATCGGCGCGAAGGTCGAGCCCTGCCTCGCGGCACGCGGCCATAACCGTGAAGAACTCCGTCTCCAGCACATGCCGATCTATGTGACGACAGTCCAGCCATGAGCGGCGAGCGGCGATCGCACGCGCAACTACGTCTCTGGGAGCGAGCTCTCCATCCGAGTGATGCTCGAACAAGAAGCGTCGTCCGTCGGCGTCGACGACATGCGCACCGGCGCCCCTAAGCGCCTCGGTGACCAACGATCGCTGCGGTCCCTCGCCAACCGCGAGCGCCGTGGGATGAAACTGTATGAACTCGAGGTCGGCGAGGTTCGCGCCGGCATCCCACGCAAGCACGATGCCGTCGCCCGTTGCCCCTGGAGGGTTAGTGGTCGCTTCGAACAGAGCGCCGGTGCCGCCGGTGGCAAGGACGGTGGAAGACGCTTGCACCTCGACGACGCCTTCGTCGGTCGTTATCCAGCCGCCTACACAACGTCCTTCGGCGATGGCCAGCTTTAGACATGCTCCCTCGATCCGGCGAACCCGAGGGGCTGCCGCAGCGCGAAGAGTCTTCATGATCGCGGCCCCCGTGGCATCACCCGCGTGCACCGAGCGCGCGACGGTTTGCCCGCCTTCACGAGCGAGATGCAACGAACCGTCGTCGTTGCGGTCGAAGCCGCAACCGAGCTCCGCGAGCTCCAACACGCATTCGGCCGCTTCGCTCGTCAGAACCGCGACGGCCGATAGGTCCGCATGCCCCGCGGAGACTCGGATCGTGTCCTGCGCATGCAACTCCGGCGAGTCATCTGGCCCGATCGCGGCAGCGACGCCTCCTTGCGCCCACGGCGACGATCCCATCCGGGCACGGCCTTTGTCGACCACGACCACGTCCGTGCCCGAAGGAAGATGCAAGGCCGAGAAAAGACCCGCGGCACCGGCCCCGACGATCAGAACGTCGGTCCTCACCGCGAGGTCACGATCCGGTGAATCGCGGTGCCCGCTTTTCGAGGAATGCCTGAACGCCCTCGAGG
>JALZGD010000127.1:2304-6769 GCA_030861205.1 Actinomycetota bacterium | reverse complement strand
GTCCAGAGGAACCGCATCCCCGAATTCCACGGTCGTTTCCGCGTTTGCGACCTCCTGTTAGTCGACGACATCCAATTGCTCGAGGGCAAGGAGCGCACCCAGGAAGAGTTCTTCCACACCTTCAACGCGCTCCACCCCCGTAGCCAGATCGTCATCACGTCCGATCGGCCCCCGAAGAAGATGCCGGCCCTCGAAGAACGGTTGCGGACACGCTTCGAGTGGGGCCTCATCACGGACGTCCAGCCACCCGATCTCGAGACGCGCCTTGCGATCCTTCAGAAGAAAGCGGAGGCAGATTCGCTCCGCCTCCCGCGCGACGTCATGGAGTTCATCGCCTCGCGCGTTCAGACCAACATCCGCGAGCTCGAGGGTGCGTTGATCCGTGTCGCTGCGTATGCCTCGCTCACTCGAGCAGAGGTGACGCTCGAACTTGCCCAAGGATTACTGCATTCCTTGCTTCCGGGTAGCGACGAGGCTCGCGTGACGTCCGCTCTCGTCATCAACGTTGCCGGCGATTACTTCTCGGTGACACCTGAAGAGATCACCTCTTCGAGTCGCTCACGCGAGCTCGTTCTCGCCCGACAGATGGCGATGTATCTCTGCCGTGAGCTCACGGACCTCTCCTTGATCGAGATCGGAAAGCGTTTTGGCGGACGCGATCACTCCACTGTTATCTACGCCACAAACAAGATCCGCCAACAAATGCAAGAAAGACAGAACTGCTACGAACAGGTAAATGAGCTCACCGCTCGTATCCGTCAACAAGCCGCTCGTGGATAACTTCGTGTTCTTCAACGATTGTCATCAAAACCACGTGTTCTCGCGAAAGGCCGCCTCTCTTGTTCGCGCCAGTGCTCAACGAACAACCAGCTTGTCCCCAACCTGGAAACCACCACTGACCAGCGTTAACCATGTGATGCCAACAGTTTCAACAGCCCCTACTAGTACTTCGACTAAAGAGATCTATCTAGAAACACTAAAAAGAACCGTCGTTGACACACTGACTCGTTAGCCTTGATCCGATCGGAGGACGTTGATGAAGTTTCGGTGTGAGAGAGACGACCTGCTAGAGGCGGTCCAGTTCGCATCGCGTGCGATTTCGACGCGTGCGGTGCTGCCGGTTCTGTCGGGACTGCGCATCGAAGCACAGGATCCGGGCACCGTGAGGATCGGCGGAACGGACCTCGAGCTTGCGATGGAGACGTCGTTCCAAGCGGGGATCGACGAGCCGGGTCGCGTGATCGTTCCGGGACGGTTGTTTGGCGAGATGACGCGCAGTCTGGGTTCGGGGCAGGTAAGTCTCGCGAAGGGCGACGGCGAGGTCGAGATCGGCTCTGGCCGTGGGCATTTCAGAGTGAAATCGCTCGCCTCCGACGATTACCCGGCCCTACCGATCGAGGACCTGGAAGCCGGTGCAGGCACGCGTATCGAGCTCGACGGTGAGGAGCTTGCCATTGCGCTGTCACAGGTAGTTCGGGCAGCGTCCTCGGACGAGTCGCGTCAGATCCTCACGGGGGTGTTGTGGGAGATCGACGAGAGCACGCTCACACTCGCAGCGACAGACTCGTATCGCCTTGCCGTTCGAGCGCTGAAGGTTGCCGGCGGCTCTGCCGAGCCGATCAAAGTGGTTCTCCCTGCGCGAGCGCTAGGCGAGCTGGGGCGAGCACTCCAAGGCAATCCCGGGACGGTGACGGCAATCGTCAAAGACAACCTGATCGGCGTCACGTTGAAGCCCTTGGGAGAAGCGTCGGGCGCGGGTGACTCCGTTATCGGGTCGCGGTTCATCGAGGGCGAGTTCCCCAACTACCGGCAATTGATACCGGAGGGATATACGAACGCGTTAACGATCGACCGTGAGCTGTTGATCGAAGTAGTGAAGCGCGTTGGGTTGCTTGCGCAGAACAACCTGCCAGTGAAGCTGCAACTCGCGTCCGAGCTGGAAATATCAGCACACACTCCCGATGTCGGGGAAGGACAAGAGATCGTCGACGCCGAGTTCCAGGGGGATCCTCTGTTGATCGCCTTCAACCCCCAGTTCCTGACCGATGGGGCATCCGCGATCCGCTCGGACAGGATCATCCTCGAGGCTGCCGACGGCTTGAAGCCGGCGATCGTCCGAGGCGAGCAGGATCCTGCGTTCACGTACTTGTTGATGCCCGTTCGCCTTTCTTAGCGACGGAACGATGTGTTCGTAGACCGGGTCGCACTCGAAGACTTTCGGAACTACGAACGCGAAGAGGTCCAATTCGCAGACGGGCTGAACGTCGTCGTGGGCGCGAACGCCCAAGGCAAGACGAATCTGCTCGAGGCGGTTTATTGCCTGGGAGGACTAGGGCCGCTGCGTTCGAGTGAGTCCGAGGTAGTCAGACACGGCGCCGAGCGGGCGATCGTTCACGCCGTCATGAATAGAAGGAGCCGGAACATCAGGGTCGATATGGAGATGAAACAAGGCCGCAGCGCACGCGTGCTGGTCAACCGCACGCCTGTCTCGGGCCCCCGCGCGCTGCGCGAGCTTGCGACGTGCGTGTTCTTCGGCCCCGACGACCTCAGCCTGGTGAAGGGCTCACCTGACGTGAGGCGGAGGTTCCTCGACGATCTCGTCGTGAAGTTACGGCCGGCCCGAGAGCCCATCCGTCGCGAGTGGGAACGAGTGCTCAGGCAGAGGAACGCTTTGTTGAAGACGATCCCGCGCTCGAGCGCGGGCCGGTCCGATGCCCTGTCGACGCTCGATGTGTGGGACGAGGCGATGGGTCGCGCCGGGGCAGAGTTGACCGCTGCTCGCATCGAGACGCTCGAGGATCTCGGCCCTGTCGTTAACGAGCGCTATGCAGGCATCGCGGGGACTGGATCGATCGCCATGTCCTACTCCAGCGCGTGGCTGGACCCAGGGGCAGTGACGAACGACGTCAATGCTCTGCGGGCAATCCTCGAACAGCAGATAGCGGCGACGCGCGGGCGCGAGATCGAGCGGGGGATGTCTCTCGTGGGGCCCCAACGCGATGATGTCGCGATCCACATCGCAAGAGATGCAAGCGTGGTCGACGCACGTGCGTACGCATCGCAAGGGGATCAGCGAACGATCGCCCTTGCGCTGAAGCTGGGCGAGCGGGATCTCCTCGCCGATGCGCTCGGCGACCCTCCGATTTTGTTGCTAGACGACGTCTTCTCGGAGCTCGACCCATCGCGCCGCGAATGGTTGGCAAAAGAGGTCAAGGGCCTCGGGCAGACGGTTGTCTCGTCGGCGGGTGATTCTCACGACGTTCCCGGAGGTCACGACCGGTTGTTCACCGTCGTCGCCGGAAAGGTGGCGCAGGGATGAGTGACGAGCCGACGCGATTGCGCAGCTTGCTGGCTGCGGCCGGGCGGACGCTAGGGATGGAGGCGCCCGAGGAGTCGGCGCACCTCTATGCATCCTGGAGCGAGATCGTTGGGCCGGATGTTGCGCGGCACGCGAAACCCGGCGTGCTGAAAGCGGGGATCCTCAAGGTGTGGGTTGATTCCCCCGCCTGGGCGACCGAGCTGACTTACCTCGGCCCCCAGATCGTCGCCCGGTCGACGGAGATCGTGGGCCGCGAGGTCGTGCGCGAGATCCGGCCCTACCTCGGTCGCGAGCCCCATTCGCGCGCCTCGACGCCTTGTTCGTCGTCGTCGGCCCCGGCCACGTCGGCGCGCACGAACCAGGACGCGGACGACGACCCGATGGGAGCTCTAGCGCGGGCTCGCCTCGCATGGGAGAAGAGGGCTCGCAGGGGGTCGTCGCGGCATCGCCCCGATGCTCCCTCCAAGCCGCAAATCCGCAGGTAGATGCTATTATTGGGGCCGTGAATCCACGGTTTTTCGGCCTCGCTCGGCGCGCTCCGGGCAGGGGTCCGGAGACCCGCCGGGCCAGCCTTCCGTCACGGCCCACAGAGATCGGTCATCCTGCCGCAAGGAGCTAGAGAAAACGGCATCGAAACCAACGGTTCCGGCAACGAAGACTCGTAGCCGGCCCTCGTACACCGCGCAGGACATCACGGTCCTCGAGGGCCTCGAGCCCGTCCGCCAACGTCCCGGGATGTACATCGGGTCGACCGGCGCGCGCGGGCTTCACCACCTCGTGTACGAGGTCGTCGACAACTCTGTCGACGAAGCGATGGCCGGCTATTGCGACAAGATCAAGGTCGAGCTGCTGGCCGACGGCGGTTGCAAGGTCACCGATAACGGCCGAGGCATCCCGGTCGGTAAGCCCAAAGGCGAGTCGAAGTCGGCGGTCGAAGTCGTCCTCACGACCCTGCACGCGGGCGGCAAGTTCGAGGGCAAGGGTTATCAAGTGTCCGGCGGGCTCCACGGCGTCGGCATCTCGGTGGTGAACGCTCTGTCCGAGCGGCTCGACGTCGAGGTCAGCCGTGACGGTCACGTGTGGACGCAGAGCTACATCCGCGGCAAGCGCCAGGGCGACCTCAAGAAAGGGAAACCCGCCAAGAGG
>JALZGD010000127.1:0-2294 GCA_030861205.1 Actinomycetota bacterium | reverse complement strand
GGACAGGCACGACGGTGTCGTTCTGGCCCGACCCGCTCATCTTCACGGAGGAGCGCGAGTTCAAGTTCGACACGATCGCCCAGCGGCTGCGCGAGATGGCGTTCCTCACCAAGGGACTCGAGATCCAATTGGTCGACCACCGCGTCGAGCCGCAGCTACACGAGACGTTCAAGTACACGGGTGGCATCAAGGATTTCGTCAAACACCTCAACGTCGCGCGCGACCCGATCAACAAGAAGATCGTTTACTTCGAATCCAAGGGCGACGATCACGAGCTCGAGGTCGCGATGCAGTGGACGACCGCGTTCAACGAATCGATCCTCACTTTCGCAAACAACATCAACACGCACGAAGGCGGGATGCACGAGGAAGGATTCCGCCGCTCGCTCACACGCGTCATCACCTCCTACGCGCGCTCCAAGGGGATCTTGAAAGAGAAAGACGACGCGCTGGTCGGAGAAGACTGCCGCGAAGGACTCACGGCTATCGTGTCGGTGAAGCTTCGGTCGCCCCAGTTCGAGGGCCAGACCAAGACCAAGCTTGGCAACACCGAGATCCGGTCCTTCGTCGAGACGCAGATGAATCAGCGATTCGCGGACTTCATGGAGGAGAACCCCGGCGAAGCACGCGCCATCTGTCTCAAGACGATGTCGGCGCAACGAGCTCGTTTAGAAGCGCGTAAGGCGCGCGACCTCGTTCGACGCAAGTCGTTGCTCGAGTCGTCGACGTTACCGGGCAAGCTCGCCGACTGTCAGGTGACCGATCCCGACAAGGCCGAACTGTTCATCGTCGAGGGCGATTCCGCGGGCGGTAGCGCCAAGCAAGCTCGCGCGCGCGAGTTCCAAGCGATCCTGCCGCTACGCGGAAAGATCCTGAACGTCGAACGAGCGCGGCTGGCCAAGATCCTCGAGAACAAAGAGGTTCAAGCGATCATCACCGCCATCGGCACCGCGATCGGTGAGGACTTCGACCTCTCGAAAGCCCGCTATCACAAGATAGTTTCGATGGCTGATGCCGACGTGGACGGCGCGCACATCAAGACACTCCTGCTAACCCTGTTCTTCCGATACCTTCCCGAGCTCATCGATGCCGGTTATGTGTACGTCGCGCAGCCACCGCTCTATCGCGTGAAGCACAAGGGCAAGGTTCACTACTTCATGACCGACGACGAGCTCGATGCGTTCAAGGCGTCGCAGAATGGTGCTCGGATCGAGGCTTCGCGGTTCAAGGGCCTCGGCGAGATGAACCCGTCCGAGCTGTGGGACACGACCCTCGACCCCGAACGCCGCACGCTGCTCCGCGTGACGATGGAGGACGCAGCGGCGGCGGAAGAGCTCTTCTCGACGTTGATGGGTGAAGACGTGGAGGAGCGCAAAGGCTTCATCCAGCGCAACTCAAAAGACGTTCGCTTCCTCGATATCTAAGGATCCGCACCGGTGCCCAAAGAGCCGTTCCAAGACAAGCTTCCCGACGATCCCGGTGATGGCGACGGCAGCGACATCCAGGTCGTCACGATCGAAGAAGAAGTCGCGCACTCGTTCCTCGAGTACGCGATGTCGGTCATCGTCAGCCGCGCTCTGCCGGACGTTCGCGATGGCCTGAAGCCGGTCCACCGCCGGATCCTCTACTCCGGCCTAGAAGCAGGCTTGCGCTCCGACCGCCAGCATCGCAAGTGTGCTGCGCTCGTCGGCGACGTGATGAAGAAGTACCACCCCCATGGTGACCAAGCGATCTATGACGCGCTGGCGCGGCTCGCGCAGGACTTCTCCACGCGTTACCCGCTGATCGACGGACAGGGGAACTTCGGCTCGATCGATGGAGACGCTCCGGCGGCACAGCGGTACACGGAATGCCGTCTCTCGTCGCTCGCCATGGAGATGGTGCGCGACATCGACGAAGAGACTGTCGATTTCGGGCCGAACTACGACGGTTACGAGTCCGAGCCCGTCGTCTTGCCGGCGCGCTTCCCGAACCTGTTGGTAAACGGCTCGGCCGGCATCGCGGTCGGAATGGCTACCAACATCCCGCCCCACAACCTCGGCGAGGTCATCGACGCAATCCTCGAGCTGCTCGACAACCCCGACGTCGCTGCCGATCCCGCGAAGAGCCTCAAGGTGGTCATGAAGCACATCAAGGGCCCGGACTTCCCAACCGGTGCGCTGATCATCGGCCAGCAAGGGATCCGGGACGCGTACACGACCGGGCGCGGCTCTATCAAGATGCGCGCCGTTTGCGAGATCGAAGAAGGGCCGAAGGGCAACCCGCGCGTCATCGTGACCGAGCTCCCCTATCAG
>JALZGD010000126.1:609-6773 GCA_030861205.1 Actinomycetota bacterium | reverse complement strand
GCTGCGCCTGGAGGACGCGAACGCGGCCGTCGAAGAACGAGTCGGTGGGGAGCTCGAACTGCGTAAGCGTGAGGTAGGCGTAAGCATCGGCACGGTCGGCACCGGCGGCGCCGTCCGCGGCAAATAGCCGCCTCCGAACGTCCCAGAGTGCCCCCGAGAAGATCGTGGAATTCAGGTGGACGCCGCCGAGATCCACGTCTTCGAGCAACCTGCCGTAATCGCTCGTTGTCCTTCCATCGGCCACATCGCGAAGAGGACAGGACCATTCGGATGGCGGGGGTGGAGGTTGCTTGCACAACGTCTCGCCGAAGTAGCTTGCAGACGGATCACCCAGGTCGGTCCCCGTGAAGTCGTCCTGTATCGCATTCCCGAAGTAATCGGAGTACGCCTCGTTCATTGCGCCCGACTCGTTCATGTACACGAGGTTCGCGGTGTGTTGCGTTATACCGTGCGTGAGCTCGTGACCGACGACATCGAGGGCCGCGGACAACGGATACAGGTGCACGGGGTCAGGGTTTCCGAAGACCATCTCGTGACCGTCCCAGAATGCATTAAATAGCGGCGAACCGCGATCGCTTGCATTCACTAGAAGCTTGATCGACCCGCCGCGCCCGTCGATCGAATCCCATGTAGGCACATCGCCGGACGATCGTGTGAGAAGACCGGTCAGCCGTTCGTAGTAGTCGTACACCTTGCCCGCGTTGTAGTGCGCGTCTACGGCGCCGCTGTCCGTATCGGTCGACGGAAGAGTGGGAGTGCTCGATCTCACGAGAGTGTCTTTCGTCGGGATGTAGAGCCCACTGCCTTCGAGGTCGTACGTGTCTATCTGACCCTTGTGTGTCTGACGGTCGAAGCTGCTCTTGGTCTCGTCACGCATCTCGAATCCACTCGCGGTCGCGACAAGGTTCAGAGGGACGACGTCTCCGTGAGCCGTCGTCCCGGTTCCCACGACCGGCGACGCGCTCTCGAGCGAGTCGACCGCGGCAATCACCCCACCGGAGCGCGCCCCAACGTAAACATCTCGTCGGACGAGGTGGCCGAACGACGTCCCGGTGACCGCTACCCGGTACGCGAGGACCCCATGCCCCTGGGGCATCACCACTAGGCCATGTGTAGTCGCGTCCTGTACTTGCATAGGCCGCTGTGACAGCCATGCGATGCGCTCTGCAGCGCGCACGTCGATAACGGGTGACGTCGATGTCGAGAGTTGCGTATAGAAGCGGCCCGTCGACGAGATCGTCTTGTAGCCGGAAGCAACGTGGCGGAGATGGACGAGGTAAGTCGCACCGAACACCGGGATCCCGTTGAGCATCTGCTGGAAACGCACTGTCGTGACGTCACCGAACGACGAGACGTTGATGACGCGCAGACCCGAGATGCCGATGCGATAAAGCGCTCGCTGACGCACGAGACCCTCGCGTGCCGCCGTTACCGGATCGCGCTCTGACCACCCCGGCGCCATCGCCCCCACTACCACCGGAGCGCGCGTTCCGCTCTCGTAAGTGACGTTCTTGGACGCCCCGTGTGCGGGAGTCATGGGCAGGGAGGCGACGGCCGAGACGACGACAAGAACGACGATCCCCGCGGCACTCACGGGTCGAGCAAAGAGTCTGTGCACCAAGAGACGTCAACGATACGAAGGAGACAAAGTTACGGAACTACGTAATTACAGCGAACGGACCGGTCAGGCCAGAATCAGAACGGTTCGCTGAGCTCGACTTCGCCTTCGGCTTCGTCGAGCGAATCGCGGTATCGCATACCCCATGGGTCGGCGATGTCGGGATCAACTTCCAGCAGTGGGATGAGGACGAAACGACGCGTTCGTATGCGCGGATGTGGGATCTCGAGGTCCGTCTCTCCTACCTTGTCCTGGTCGTAGAGCAGGATGTCGAGGTCGATGACACGGGGTCCCCAGCGCATCTCGCTGGGCTCACGACCGAGCCTGCGCTCGATCGCTTGGCACGCCTCTAGTAGCGCGCGTGGTTCCAGATCGGTGGCGATCCTCGCGACGGCGTTTATGAACGAACGCTGCGGCGGACCTCCCATGGGAGCCGTCTCGTAAAGACTCGAGGTTGCCTGCAGCTCGATCTCGGGATGCGACGCCAGCTCATCGGCGGCACGCCGAACGAACGATGTTCGGTCGCCGACATTCGAGCCGATACCGATGTACGCAAGCTTCACTGACCGATCTCCCCGGATGTACGAGTTACCCCGACCGAGATGCCATCAACCGTCTGCTCGACCGGTGGTGACTCCTTAGCCACGACAACCGTAACCCGGCCGACGTGTCGTTTGCTGCAGATCAGCTCGGCGATCTCGGCTCCTAGACGCTCGAGCAACCGGTGGTTCGAGCTCTCCACGAGGCGCGCTACCTCCTCGACGATCGTTCCGTAATCGATCGTGTCAGAGACGTCATCCGAGAGCGCAGCTGCGCTCAGATCTGCTTCGATATCGACATCGATGAGCAGCTTCTGCGGATTCCGACGCTCCTCGTCTGTCACACCGATATGCGCCTCGACCGCGAGACCGCGAACGGTTATATGACCCGCTCTCTCAATCACGGGCAGAGAGCACCGCGCGCGTCATGGTGACGACACGCGACATCTGCTTCACGTCATGAACGCGCAGTATGTGCGCCCCTCGGTCGAGAGCTATGACTACGGTCGCGGCGGTGCCCTCGATCCGGTCGGTCTCGGGCAGATCGAGGACCCGCCCGATGAACGACTTGCGGGATGTGCCCGCGACGACCGGGTACCCGACCTCCACGACACGATCGAGACGGTTGAGCAATGTCAAGTTCTGCTCCGGCGTCTTCGCGAAGCCGAAACCGGGATCGAGGGCGATCGACTCTCCCGGCACCCCGGTCTCCTGCAGTTGCTGCGCTCTAGAGCTCAGAAAAGACACCACGTCCCCCACGAGGTCTCCGTAGTCCGTCATTGAAGTCATGGTCGATGGCGTACCGCGCGAGTGCATGACGATGATTCCGGCCCCCAGCTCGGCCGCGACCTCACCCATCCGGTCGTCGAAGTCCTCGCCCGACGTGTCGTTGATGATCGTTGCGCCCGCTTCGATCGCGGCGCGTGCAACGCGGTGTTTCCGCGTGTCGATCGAGATGAGGACCTCGTCTCGGCCTGCGAGTTGCTCGATGACGGGTAGAACGCGGTGCAGCTCCTCGTCCTCGGGGACCTCGTCCGCCCCGGGCCGTGTCGATTCGCCGCCTACGTCGATGAACGTTGCGCCGTCTTCGATCATCTCGTTGGCATGTTGAACGGCCCGCTCGGTGTCGAGATAGAGCCCGCCGTCAGAGAACGAATCGGGCGTGACGTTGAGGATGCCCATCACTTGCGGCGTGCTGAGATCGACGACGTGGTCCCGCGCCCGCAATTTCATGCGGTGAGCCTAGATGCAGAAGCTCGAGGCACCGAAGGGTCGAGGATGCCTCCGGCGACTAGGCCTCGCCGAGGCGCGGCTTCGGTGCAGGACGGGGCAGCCGCTTGCGCTCTTTGGTCGTGTCGGTCACGGACCCGCGATCGCGGTTCTCGCGGCGGATGCGGGTGCGCTCGATCGGATTCGCCGGGCTTTGCTTGGCGACCTCCGCCAAGATCTCGGACACCTCTTCCTTCTCGAGGGATTCCTTCTCGAGAAGACGCTCGACCATCAGGTCGAGCTTGTCGCGGTACTTCGTAAGGATCTCGCGCGCCTCGTCGTGGGCTTCTTCCACAAGCCGACGCACCTCGGCATCGATGCGAGCCGATACTGCTTCCGAGTAGTCCTGCACGTGGCCGAAGTCGCGGCCGAGGAACGGCTGCGATTCGTTCTGTCCCAGCGCGAGGGGGCCTAGGTCGGACATACCGAACTCGGTCACCATCTGCTTTGCGATGCGAGTGCAGCGCTGGATATCGTCCTGCGCGCCGGTCGTTGGTTCGTCGAACACGATCTCTTCGGCAACCCGGCCCCCGAGCAACATCGCCAGCTCGTCGATCAGCTCGGAGCGCGTGACCAGGAAGCGATCCTCAGTCGGAAGGGTCAGCGTGTAACCCAGCGCTCGACCTCTCGACACGATAGAGACCTTGTGCACCGGATCGGCGTTGGGCAGCGCATGCGACACGAGGGCGTGACCGGCCTCGTGATAGGCGATCACCTTCTTCTCACGCTCGTTGATCACGCGGCTCCGGCGCTCGGGACCGGCCAGCACGCGGTCGATCGCTTCTTCGAGCTCGTTCATGCCGATCTCGTTGCGGGAGAAGCGGGCGGCGAGAAGCGCAGCCTCGTTGACGACGTTTGCGAGATCGGCCCCCGTGAAGCCGGGCGTTCTGCGTGCCAGCACTTCGATATCGATCTCTTTCGCCAGCGGCTTGCCTCGGGTGTGGACCTTGAGGATGCCGATGCGGCCATTGAGGTCGGGCCGGTCCACGACTATCTGCCGGTCGAACCTTCCCGGGCGCAGGAGCGCGGGGTCCAGGATGTCGGGACGGTTGGTTGCCGCGATCAGGATGACACCGCCCTTGACGTCGAAGCCGTCCATCTCGACGAGCAACTGGTTCAGGGTCTGCTCGCGCTCGTCGTGTCCGCCGCCGAGGCCCGCGCCGCGGTGACGGCCGACGGCGTCGATCTCGTCCATGAAGACGATCGAGGGGGCATTCGACTTTGCCTGCTCGAACAGATCGCGCACCCGGCTAGCGCCAACCCCGACGAACATCTCGACGAAGTCGGAGCCCGAGATAGAGAAGAACGGAACACCCGCCTCGCCGGCCACCGCCCGCGCGAGGAGTGTCTTGCCGGTCCCGGGGGGGCCGAACAACAGGACGCCTTTCGGGATCTTGGCTCCCATCGCCTGGAACTTCTGAGGCGCCTCGAGGTACTCCTTGATCTCTTGTAGCTCCTCGACCGCCTCATCTAGTCCGGCGACGTCGGCGAAGGTGATCTTCGGCTGGTCCTTCGTCACGAGACGCGCTTTTGCTTTGCCGAACGACATCACGCGGTTCCCGCCGCCCTGCATCTGCTGCATCAGGAAGAAGAAGAACCCGACGATCAGCAAGATCGGGATGAACTGAATGAGGATCGCGACGAGTGGAGACCCGAGCTGCTGGTCAGCGGTGACCGTGACCCCGTTGTCGACCGCGAAATCAGAGTAGTTGTCGATCGTGCCGTACGGCAGGGTCAGTTGATAGTCGCGGCCGTCGTCGAGTTTTCCCTCTACGCGATAGTCCTTAGCAAGGAACTCGGCGGTATTGATGCGGTGATCCTGGACGTACGTCGTCCACTCGTTGACGCTCTTGAGCTCGAGCGGCTTGTTCTGGGACGTCCGGTAGATCTGAAAAACCCAGATGACCAGCACGATCAAGACGATGTAGAACACCGCCGACCGCAGTATCCGGTTCATAAAAGAAGGGTAGCAGTAGACACAGGCGTAAAACTCCCCGTCAGGGCGCGCTTATTTGGGTTTGTCGACCCCGTAGGCCTGTGGCTTTAACACTCCGATGTACGGCAGATTTCGGTACTTTTCTGCGTAATCGAGCCCGTAGCCGACCACGAACACGGGAGGTATCTCGAACCCGGGATAGCGAACGTCCAACGGAACTGCTTGTTCACCCTTTTTCCAGAACAGAGAGCAGATCTCGAGCGAGGCCGGCCGGCGCGCCTCGAGATAGCGAAGCAAGTACGAGATCGTGAGCCCTGAATCGATGATGTCCTCGACCAACAGCACGTGTCGATCGGTTATCTCGTAATCCAGATCTTTCAGGATGCGGACAACGCCCGACGATTTCGTCGCCGATCCGTACGACGAAACAGCCATGAAGTCGAACTCCAACGGAAGCTGTATCCCGCGAGCGAGATCGGCCATGAACACGAAGGCACCCTTGAGGACACCGACCAACAACAGGTCGCGGCCGCGGTAATCCTCAGTGATCTGCTTCGCGAGGTCGGAGATCTTGTCTTGGATCTCTTCGGCCGATATCAGGATCTCGGCAATGTCGGGATGGACCTCGGGCATCGGCGTACCCTACTGCCCTACTCGGAGCCGTCCGAGACAGCGGGCCCTTTCACCTCGGCTACAACCACGTCCCGCCGCGAGACGACGATCTCGATACCGGAAGCGACCGCGAACCGGACGTCCGTCGCGTCGTGGTCGAGCGCGTCGAGAGCGGCGTCGATCCCGCCAG
>JALZGD010000126.1:0-599 GCA_030861205.1 Actinomycetota bacterium | reverse complement strand
CGGCGACGAAGCGCCCGCGGCAGTCGGCGGATGTCCTCCAAATCGAATCGCGCGCCATTGGCAGAAGTGCTCGCGATAGTTGGATACAAGGCGTCGACGATCCCGTCGATGGCGTCGGCATCTTCGGTTATGCGATCGATCGACGTTGCGATGGCATCGATCGCGCCCGAGCTCCAATTCTTTTCGATCGCAGGGAGCAATTCGTTTCGCACGCGAGCTCGCTCGAACCGAAGATCGTCGTTACTGGGATCGTCTACGTACGTCAACCCACGTTGATCGCAGTAATCGCGCGTCTCGCTTCGTCGGAGCGAGATCAGCGGCCGAGCCCGCATCCCGTCGATCGGACGTAATCCGGCAAGCACGCGTGGTCCCCCACCATGGATCAGGCGTGCGATCGTCGTTTCCACACGATCGTCGAGCGTGTGACCGGTAGCAATCCGATCCGCGTTGTTATCGCGAGCGATGGTCTCGAAGAACGAATAGCGGAACGCCCGGGCACGAGCATGGAGATTCGGCCCCGCAAGATCACGCGCCCTTGCGACATGAACGTCGATGCCGGCCTCGGACGCGATCTTGGCGACGCCGGCGGCGACTTCTTC
>JALZGD010000125.1 GCA_030861205.1 Actinomycetota bacterium | reverse complement strand
GGCCTCTGGCGTGCAATTGCTACATCGTCGGCGATCCTTCGACGAGGACGGCGATCGTCATAGATCCCGGCGGTGATAGCGACGCGCTTGCAGAGACGATCCGATCGCGCGGCCTCGTGGTTGCCGCGATCGTCGCGACGCACGCGCATTTCGATCACGTCATAGCTGCCGAAGAGCTTCGCCGGGTAACGGGCGCACCTTTTCACCTACATGGGTTGGATCGACCGTTGCTCGATTGGATGCAGGAATCGGCGCGCTTGTTCCTCGGTATCGAGCTGGGCGCTCCACCCGATGTCGACCGCGATGCCTCGGAGGGTGATCGCCTTGTTGCCGGCAGGATCGAGCTCGAGGTGGTTCACACGCCCGGGCATTCCCCGGGATCGATCTCATTGATCGGCGACGGAGCCGTGTTCTCGGGCGACACGTTGTTTCAAGGATCGATCGGACGCACCGATCTGCCGGGTGGTGATCACGACGCGTTGCTACGCGCGGTTCGCAACAAGTTGTTCCCGCTCGACGACGACCTGCCGGTTTATCCGGGCCATGGGCCGGCGACGTCGGTCGGTCACGAGCGGCGGTTCAACCCCTTCTTCGGGGACGCCTGACGGGAGACGTCAGTCGATATAGGGATGAACGCCGGGCGCAGGCACGCCCGGGTAGCGATCGACCTCACGCTCGAGCATGATCTTGACGTGATCCTCGCGGGTCCCCATGCGGCGGTCGGTCTCTCTGAAGCCGAGCTTTTGCAGGCGACGAAGCTCGCCGGCATGACTCTTGCGCAGTTTCCCGTCGGGCGCCGTCAGATAGGCGTCGAGCTGGATGCGCTGGGTGATCTTCTTTTGCTTTCCTTCAGCCATGGCGTGGAACCTTAACTCAGACGCATCCTCACCCCGTTACTCACACCGCCCGTAGCGGCGCGAACATCATGGGATGCCCGATCCCCGGAAGTTCCTGATCGCCGGACAGTGGAAGACGTCGGACGAAACGTTCGACGTCAAGAGCCCGTACGACTCGACGCTCGTCGCCTCTGTCGCCGTCCCGACTGCGTCGGACGTTGAAGCCGCAGTCGCGGGAGCGGCCGCCGCCTTCGAGAAGACTCGCAAGCTCGCGGTGCACGAGCGAGCAGATGCTCTCGACCACATCTCTTCACGTCTTGCCGAGCGGTCCGATGAGGTGGCCGAGCTGATCGCGCGCGAAGGCGGGAAACCACTCAAGTGGGCGCGCGCCGAAGCTGCTCGGGCTGTCTCCACATTCCGATGGGCTGCCGAGGAATGCCGGCGGTCGGGGGGCGAGGTGATGCGCCTCGATACGGAACCCTCGTTGGGCTCGCGTCTCGGTGTGGTGCGCCGGTTCCCGCTGGGGCCGGTACTAGCGATAACTCCGTTCAACTTCCCCGTCAATCTGGTCGCGCACAAGCTCGCCCCTGCGATCGCGGTCGGAGCTCCCGTTGTCGTTAAACCCGCGACGAAGACGCCGCTCGGCGCGTTGCTACTCGCGGAGTTGTTCGGCGAAACCGACCTGCCCCCGGGCATGCTCAGTGTCATCCCGATCGAAACCGAAGAGACCCAGAAGCTTGCCGAGGACCGACGGTTCGCAAAGATGACCTTCACCGGGTCCTCCGAGGTCGGTTGGATGCTCAAGTCAAAAGACGTGAAGAAGAAAGTCACATTGGAGCTCGGTGGGAACGCCGGCGTGATCGTTCACGACGACGCAGATCTCGATGCAGCAGCGGAAGCGATCGCGCGCGGCGGCTATTACCAAGCGGGGCAGTCGTGTATCGCCGTGCAGAGAGTCCTGATGCACGCGGATATCGCATCCGATCTCGCAGACAAGATCACCGATGCCGTGTCGTCGCTCAAGACCGGAGATCCGCTCGATCCCGAGACCGACGTCGGACCTCTGATCACGCGCGACGCGCTCGATCGGGTGGCCGACTGGGTCGACGAAGCCGTTCAGAGCGGCGCCGAAGTACTGACGGGCGGCAAACGGGAGGACCCGTTCTATCTACCGACAGTTCTCGACAAGACGCGTCGCGATATGAGGGTGAGGTCTGAAGAGATCTTCGGCCCGGTGGTCAGCCTGTCGACCTACACCGACTTCGAGGACGCCATAGCGGAAGTGAACTCGTCGAAATACGGCTTACAAGCGGGAGTCTTCACGAACGACCTCGGACGGATAATGGTTGCTCACCGCGATATCGAAGTCGGGGGAGTCATCGTTAACGACGTCTCGGCGTTCCGAGCAGACCAGATGCCGTACGGCGGAACGAAGGAATCCGGATTCGGTCGCGAGGGCCTTAGGTACGCGATGGACGAGATGACGGAAACGCGGATCCTCGTTCTTTCAAACGTCTCTCTTTAGTGCCGGCATCGGATCGCCTATCGCGCTGGCTGATCGCGTGCGCCGCGTTCCTGTGCGTTGCCGTCATAGGCGGCGCGATCGCGCTTGTCGCGACGTACCGCCTCCCGTCGCGTCGGCGTTCTGCCGTCCCGATATCGGCGGCGTCGACCTCGCCGAGCGTAGTGCCGCCGATATCGCCGTCGAGACCTGCACACATCAAACCCCAGCCGCCCGTCGATCCGCTCGCGGAGATCGATCAGGATCAGCTTCTGCGCTGCATCACGGCGACGCGTGAGGTCCCAGGCTCTCACTCTCAGCCGGACCTGACGACACTTCCCGGGACCGATGTTGTTCATCGGGTCGCCCGCGCCGATGAGGACGTTCGCGATCTTCATTTCACACGCAAGGTGCCGTTCGACTTCATCACACGTAGACAGATCGACCGACGTGTCATCCGCCAGACGCTGTCGGGTTACGGCAAGGCCGAAGCAGACAACGACAGCGCCATCCTCGAGATGCTCGGCGCCGTCCCTCCATCGACCGACCTCCGCACCGTTGCGAAGGACGCGCTTGGGGGCCAAGTCGCCGGCTTCTATGACGACACTCACCGAAAGCTCGTCGTCGGAACAAGCGGCGACGGCCACCTGTCGGCATCCGAAGTGACGACTCTGGCGCACGAGCTCGATCACGCCCTTACCGACCAAGCGTTGGGGTTCCCGACTCTGCACGATGGCTCGCCGCTAAAGGCCGATGAGTCGCTTGCGCGGCATTCGCTGCTCGAAGGCGATGCGGTTTTGGATCAGACCTTCTTCGAATTCGAATACCTCTCGGTTGCGCAGCAGCTCGACACCAGCCGCGATCCCGCCGCACAGAAGGCGGATCGCGAGCTCGGCTCTGTGCCTCACTACCTCACTGCCCGGTTCTTGTTCCCGTATACGGAGGGACTCAACTTCGCGTGCAACCTCTATCTTCACGGAGGGTGGATCGAGATCGATTCCGCGTACCTTGATCCGCCAACGACGAGGGCGCAGATCATGTGGCCGAACAGATATCGCAAGGACGAACCGGCGATCGATCCTCCTTCGCCACCGACGCCGTCTGGGTGGAGCATCACGGAGCGGTCCGCGTTGGGCGCTGCCGACCTGAAAGCGCTGTTCGAAGCGCCCGGCAACGACGTCGGGCGCGCGCTCGATGGGCCGCGTTCCAAGGCGCGCGCGTGGGCAGGGGGTGTCGTCACGCTGTTTCGCTCGAGTGAGGAGTCGGCGATGGCGATGGACCTCGTGCAGCGACGACATAGCCATGGTCTATGTCGCTCGCTCGCCTCGTGGTACGCAAAGGCATTTCCAGATGCGGTCGGATCGGACGACGGCCGCGGCGGAACTTCTTTCGATGCGCCGACGCAAAAAGCGGTTTTGCGCTGCCCGGCCGATACGGTGAGGCTCGGTATCGCTCCGAGCATGGACGTTGCTGAAGCTCTCGCGAGTTAGCAGGACAACAACGGCGATATCGTCAGTCACGTGGTGATCGCAGAAGAGACCAACGATCTGACGAAGCTCGCAGACGTTGATCCCGACGAGATCCTCGATCGGCTCAACCGAACGATCTCCCGCAGGATGCCGACCTACGGCGACCTCTACCGGAGATGGGAGCGCCTCAACTGGGCAGTGTCGGATCTCGATTTCTCTCGGGATCGAGCGGATTGGCAAGCCCTCGACGACCACCATCAGCAGCGGCTGCTGTGGACGCTTGCCGCGTTCTACGTCGCCGAGCAACGCGTCGCCGCGACGCTGACGCCATACGTCGCGGCCGCTCCGAGGCTCGAGCACAAGATCTTCCTTACAACGCAGTGCGTCGACGAGGCTCGCCACGCGGTGTTCTTCGACCGCTGGTTCCAGGAGGTTGTGGCCGCCGGTGACGGCGAGCTCGGACGACGGTTGAGGTCGTCCCGCCAGTGGGTCGGACCGGGGTTCGGCCCTCTTTTCGACGAGTATCTGGAAGACGTCTCGAAGGATCTCAAAGAGAATCCAAACGACGTCGCACGCTTCGCGAAGGCGATCGCCGTCTACCACGTTGTGATCGAGGGCGTGCTCGCTCTAACGGGTCAGAAGTTCATCCTGGCGTGGGCACGCGATAACCAGATGCTCCCGGGGTTCCGCGCTGGTTTCACCGCCGTCGCTCGGGACGAGTCCCGTCACGTTGCGTTCGGCGCGCGCGTGCTGCGCGATCTGCTCGCGCGAGATCCCGGTTTGATCGAGCCGATCCACGAAGGCATCCGGGAGACGCTTCGTTTGGGGACGCGGCTCTATCAGCCTCCGAACGGTGACGTGACTTACACGAGCGCGTTCGGGTATTCGCTGGGTGACCTGTTCAATTACGGCGGCAATCAGCTCGAGAAGAAGATGCGCGCGATCGGGATCCCATCGCCCGCGGTCGACGTCTACGTTCCGCCGATCGACGCGCCGTGGCCTCCCCCGGGCGGAGGTTTGATCCCGACGGATCGATATCAGCGAGTCTTCACCGGCGCGCTCAAAGCTCTAGGCCGAGTCGCGCCACGGTTCACGCCGGGGCTGTCGTTGATGAGCCTCTACCTGGCGTTCGATCGCGAGACCACCAAAGGTGTGGACGCCATTTACCGCTTCGACCTCTCGGGACCGGGTGGCGGCGTGTTCACTGTTGAGGTGCGAGACGGGGACTGCCGGATCAAGACCGGGCCACCGAAAGAAGAACCCGACGTCATCTACGAGATGGAGGCGTCGACGTGGCTCGCGATGGCGCAAGGGCTCGCAACGGGGGATGAGGCGATCCTGTTGGGAAAGCTTCGGCTGCGAGGCGACGTCGAGCTAGGGCGCAAGTTCAACGACTTCTTTACGCCTCAAGGAGATCCACCGATCCGAGCGGCATCGTTGCCGTCTGAGGACCAGGAGTTGGTCTTATCCGGCCAGCCTGCCTAAGACCGCGGCGGAGATCCGGGCGAGGTCGCGCGGAGCGATCGCAAAAACGGTATCCGGCCGTCCGCCGGCAGCCCACACCTCTTGGTAGGAAAGCAGGTCCTCGTCCATGAACGCCTCGAGCGGTGCGGAGTGGCCGAACGGGGGAGTGGAGCCGATCGAGTACCCGGTAACGCGTTTCACCGTGTCGGCATCGGCACGTGAGAGCTCGCCTGTGCCGAGCCGAGCCGCGGCAGAGGGGTCGACCCGGTTCGCGCCGGACACGAGCAACAGGACGTGCCCGTTAGGCGTGGCGAAAACGAGGGACTTCACGATCTGGCCGACGCCACAGCCGACCGCATCGGCGGCCTCCTGGGCGGTGCGTGTGGGGACCTCGAACCTGACCGGGTGGATCTCGACACCGGCGGCGGCCGCAGCGGCCACGATCGGAGCCGTCTTCGGATCGGCGGTCACGGGCTGCACCGGCTCAGTCAAACAGATAAGCGAAGGCCCCCGTCACCGGGGGCCTTCAGTCTGGCGCGGGCTCGACGGTCGCGGGTCCGAACGAGCCTGTCGCTTCCAGGTAACAGCTAGAACTGGCGTACCCGCTCAGGCGGCGCCATAAACGCTCAGTTGTCAATCATATTCACTCCGTAGCCAGAAGGGAACAATTGATGAGGAAAAAGGGAAATGCCACATGACTCGTAAAGGCCGCACGGCCATCGCCGGGAAGGTCTGCGTCATCACCGGTGCGTCGAGCGGCATCGGGCGCCGAACGGCGGAGGATCTCGCGGCCGACGGAGCGATCGTGTGCGCCGCGGCCCGGCGCGAGCCCGAGCTCGCCGATCTCATCGCATCTCTCGGTCGGTCCGACCACAGCTACGTGGTGTGCGACGTGTCGGATAGAGCTCAGGTGCAAAGCCTTGCCGAGCACGTGTCGGCTCGCTATGGGCGCTGTGACGTTCTGATCAACAACGCCGGTTCTCCACGGGCGACCACCCGTTTGTCGGCGACGACGACATCGACGACTTACATGCAACTATGGCGACGAACTTCTTCGGAGCGGCGTACTGCTCGGCCGCCTTGCTTCCGCTGCTCGAGCGATCCGCTCCCTCACACGTCGTGAACGTCGCTTCGGTCGCGGGCCGCCTCGCGCTCGCCGGCAGTTCCGCGTACTGTGCGTCGAAGTTCGCCGTCGTTGGGTGGTCCGAATCGCTCTACTTCGATCTCGCTCCGAAGGGCATCACGGTGAGCCTCGTCGAGCCCGGCCCCATACCGACAGAGGGGTTCCCTCAAACAGCGCTGTTGGACAATCGGCTGCTGCGGCTGGCGGTCGGATCGGCCGAAGACGTGTCGAGAGCGATCAGGAGTGCGATCGCATCGAACAAGATGCAGCGAGTAGTTCCACGCTGGTACTACGCGCTGCAGATACCGCGGCTCGTATGCCCTCCGCTTTATCGATCGGTGCAGAACCGCGTCATCGCCAACATCCCGCGCTGATCCGTTTACACGAGGGGCACGGCGCGCAAGCTAGCGCCTTCGCCCCTCAGAGTCCTTCGTCCACGAGAAACAAC
>JALZGD010000331.1 GCA_030861205.1 Actinomycetota bacterium | reverse complement strand
GCGAACTGGTTCTCACTCGACCCCCCTCGCACGTCGCCGGTCGGCGGCAACGATCCGGCGGAATCGTGGGCCCGCTACGCGCTCGACGCACCGGTGATGTTCGTCTCCGAGGGTGGCGATCGCCTGGTCGCCCAGGCCACGCCGTTGACCTTTGCTCAGTGGATCGCGCGCGGCCATGCCGTCGGCTACCCCGACATGGCAGACGTCGCCTTGCATCTGACGACGCTTTTCCCTCCCGTTCGGCCCCGTGGCTGGCTCGAGCTGCGCATGATCGACATGTTGCCGCTCGAGTGGGCCCGAGCAGCCGTAGCCGTTGCCCACACGGTGCTTACCGATCGAGAGGTCCGCGAAGCTGTCATGAGCCGGACGCGGACGGCCGCCGTCACGTGGCGCGACGCGTATCTATTCGGAAGCGCCCATCCAGAGATCGCATCCGCAGCGAATATCTGTTTCGAGATGGCGCTCTCTTCATTGGAAGCGACAGATGCGACCGATCGCACGCTCGGCGCGGTCGCGGAGTACGCCGAGCGGTTCGTTCGCCGCAGAAGAACCCCGGCCGACGACTCTCTAGAGGCGTGGGTCAAAGGACGGGACCCGTTTGCCCCAGACGGAAGGGAAGCAGCATGGACCTGAAGGAACTTGTCGCTGCCGAGCTGGAAGCCGTCCGCGCTCGGACCCTGACGCTGGTGGATCCGGTTCCCGAAGAGGAGCAGGTTCGCCAGCAATCACCTTTGATGTCTCCGCTGATCTGGGATCTCGCCCACGTCGGCAACTACGAAGAATTGTGGCTCTTGCGTGTCATCGCGGGATTCCCAGGAACCTCGAACGAGTACGACGACATGTACAACCCGTTCGTTCACCCGCGCTTCTCGCGGGTGAATCTGCCGCTGCTCGGCCCCCAGGAGTCTCGTTCGTACATCTCGGAAGTGCGCGGACGCGTCATCGATGTGCTCGATTCCGTTGAACTCGACCCATCGAATCCGCTGACTGCCAACGCGTTCGTCTACGGCATGGTTGTCCAGCACGAGCACCAGCACGACGAGACCATGCTCGCGACGCGGCAGTTGATGCTCGACCGAGCGATCCCGCTTGAAACTCCGCCCGCGCCTCGGTCGTCGGCGGTCCCATCGGGAGAGGTCCGCGTCGAGGGAGGCGCTTTCACGATGGGGACCGATATCGAGCCGTGGGCTTACGACAACGAGCGTCCGGCTCACGAGGTCGTCGTCGAGCCGTTCTTCATCGATAAGGCCCCCGTGACCAACGCGCAGTACATCGATTTCATCTCGGCCGGGGGATATGAGGACCGAAGGTTCTGGACCGACGAAGGATGGCAGCACCGCGTGGAGGAGAGATTGGAGCACCCGCTTTTCTGGCAGCAGGAGGGCGACGGCTCGTGGAGCACGTTGAGGTTCGGTCGGCGCACCGAGCTGCGATCGAACGAACCAGTGCAGCATGTCTGTTGGTTCGAAGCGGACGCATACGCGCGCTGGGCGGGCAAGCGTCTTCCTACTGAAGCGGAATGGGAGAAGGCCGCAGCGTGGGAGCCGGGTGGAACCAAACGCCGCTACCCCTGGGGGAATGACCTTCCGGACGAAAGCAACTCAAACCTCGGACAGCGTCACGATGGGCCGGCCGAGGTTGGTGCGTATCCGGCGGGTGTCAGCCCGTGGGGGTGTCATCAGATGATCGGCGATGTGTGGGAGTGGACCTCGTCGGACTTCGTCGGCTATCCGGGGTTCGAGACGTTTCCTTATAAGGAGTATTCCGAAGTGTTCTTCGGGGGCGACTACAAGGTCTTGCGGGGCGGCGCGTGGGCCACTCACCCGCAGGCAGTCAGGTCGACGTTCCGCAACTGGGACTACCCGATCAGGCGCCAGATCTTCGCCGGCTTCCGCTGCGCAAGGGACGCGTGATGTGCCGGATCGCGGCTTACGTTGGTGCGGCTAAGAGTCTCGAGGAAGTACTCGTCGCTCCCGAGCACTCGCTCTACCGTCAGGCATGGGCGCCACGGACACAACAGAGTGGAACGGTCAACGCGGACGGTTTCGGCGTCGGTTGGTACGACACAACAGTCAGGGCAGAGCCGGCGCTGTACCGGACCACGATTCCGATGTGGAGCGACCGTTCGTTCGCCGGCATGGCCGGCCTCATTCGGTCCCATGCAGTCATGGGCGCGGTCCGGGGAGCGACGGAACCAGTCGTGACGGCTTATTACAACGTTCCTCCGTTTGGCTCGGGTCGCTATCTTTTCGCCCACAA
>JALZGD010000124.1:3908-6884 GCA_030861205.1 Actinomycetota bacterium | reverse complement strand
GAACGGACGGGCGCTCGCGTGCTTGCCGAGGGCATCGAGACGGAAGACCACCTGAGGACGGCACTCTCGCTAGGGGCAACCCTTGGCCAGGGATGGTTCTTCGGGCGCCCCGCGCCTCTACCGGCGGAGCTCCCCTTCGTCCCGCCGTGGATGTCTATCCCGCTGATCGGGACAGGCCATCCGATACACGAAACGCACACCCCGTTCGAGCTACTCCATTCCTCGCGGAACATCCTCGAAGCCGACGCTCACATCTTGTTGTCGATGAGCCGGCATCTCGAGGATTGGGGAGCACGGCTCGGCCCTCGGGGCGTCATCCTGGCGGCGTTGCAGGATGCGACACGAGCAACGCCATCTACGCGCGCGCGATACGCCGCAGTCGCCGCGACGGGCGCGTTCGTTGGCGTTGTAGGCGAGGGGATGAGCCGCGTGGATATCGAGGGTGTGGCTACCGCCGACCTCGAGCCTCACGACAGACTGCGGCGGGAGTGGTGCGTCGCGGTCCTCGGGCCACATTTTTCGGCAGCCCTGTCGGCGCGCGAGCTTGATCCGTCGTCCTCGGCCCGACGATTCGCTTTCGGTGTCACGCACAACCGCGAGCTGGTCGTTCGGATGGCCGGTTCGATGCTGTACCGGCTCGAGCAAGGGATCCATCACTAGGACGCCGGTCAGGACCATCTCTCACTCAGAGGTTCTGCTGTGCAGCTGTGCAGCTGTGCATCGGTGCATCGGTGCATCGGTGCAGATCAGTGACGCAGTTCACGTCCACTTGCACCGGTGACCCTTTGCACCGGTGCCTGCGACGGAAAAAGTGTGACCGGTTCGGCCCTCCTGCGTACCTATATCGATGGCAAGCCGATCGATGCCGGATGACGTGGCAGGAAGAGTCCTGGATGAGCTTCAGCGCAGGGTGCTGCTCGAAGTTGCGAGCGGCGCTCCCGGCAAGGTGGTCGCTCGTCGGACCGCGGTCAGCGAGTCGACGATGCGGCGCGTCCTTCGGTCGGTCAGGACGACGCTCGGTGCAAACAGCACCATCAATGCCGTCTACATCGCAGCGAAGGGGGGTCTGATTTGAACGAAAACGGTCACGATGCCGCGCAGGATGCCCTTCGCGACGGAACGAACCTCCACCGAATGGACCATTCTCCAGAGAGCGTCTCGTTCGAGTCCGCCTGGAAAGACATAGCTCCGCGGTTGCTCGGGATGCTGCGACGTCGGGGAGCTGCGCACGATGTAGCCGACGACCTCGTTCAAGAGACCGCGATCAAGTTGTTTGAAGCATGGGATCGCGTCGACCCCGACCGCCCACTGTGGCCGCTAGCGCGGACGATCGCGGTCAACTCGTTCACCGATCGGATCAGGCGCGACCGTAGCCGGCCCGTCGACGACATCCCCGACCAGCCGCTGAACTACGACTTAGAGGATCACGTGTTGGCGCGGGGCCGCCTGCGATCCGTCGGCTCCGCGATGTCGGGCTTGCGTCCGGCAGACCGGGAGCTGTTGCTCAAAGAGGTGACCGCGCCGACGCGCGGAGCATCATCACAACTAGAGATGGCGCGGCTCCGAGCCCGCCGAAAGCTCGAGCGAGCGCTACAGGATGTCGCGAGTGCTTTCGGCGCCGTTCAGGTTGCGGCGCGCCGGATCTGCGGGCTCGAGTTGTCGCGGTGGCTCCCGGATGCTCAGCCCGTAGCGCCGATCGCGGTAGGGCTCGTCGCGATTCTCGGCGTGACCGGGCCGGCGATGCCGGCGTCATCCACTCCAGATATGCACCGCGCTCTCCGTTCGGCTCACGTGCGACTGGCCGCTGAGTACGAGTCGCACGGCCACCGGAGCTCCGCGCACCATCACATCGGCGATCGGAATCGCGCGACGTCGGCGGCAGGCTCGGATCGAGCGATTGCCTCGACCTCGCCACGGGTGCAACCAACCTCGCCATCGCCTACGCCGTCGCCACGCGAATCGACGGTTGCGTCCGCCGGCGATGCGAGCGCCAAGACCAAGGAGGGCCAGGGTTACAAGTCCGCCGGGGTTTGTGTGCAGAACGGCGATTCCGGCGACGACCACGGCACGACCGTCACGGTCTACGACGGCAGTCAGAAAGAAGGAGAAGACCCAGACCCCTGCTCATGAGCTCAGCCGCCGCAGCTCTGAGACGGGACGAAACAGCAGCGAAAGGAGCAACAGATGAAACGATCCATCGCCGTAGCGCTTCTCGGCGCTCTCATGACGTTGACTTCTTCAGCGGGCGCAACTGCGGCGCAGCAACAAGGGGGCCGTATCGTCGAAGCGCCCTACCAAACGCCGGTGGCCGGGATAACGGTCAAGCCTGCCGACACGCGTGCGTACTACTACGACTGCCTGGACGGGATCGGGTGCGCGCTGATCAAGGTGCAGCGCGGCGAGCGTCACGTTTCATTGGAGATCGTCGACGCGTCGGGGATGCCGGCGTGGGCAGACGTGTACGTCACCCCGGGATTCGGTTGGGTGGGGGAGTTCTGCGGAAAGACCACGAAGCCGATCAATGTGAAAGGTGACGCTGAAGTGCTCGTGCACGTGCAGTCGGGCGCGTGTGCCGACGGTACGCCTGCCGTCGCAACCCACGGAGTAGTGCGCGCGACCTTTACTCGTTGACGCGGTAGGTCAAAGGCGGACCCACGTAGATGGGCCCGCCTTCGTCCGAAATGCTCAGGTCGTTTCTCGATCGACGACCGGGAACTGAACGCGCGCGACTTCGTTCTCGTCCAGATAGAAGACGCACTGGTAGTCATCGGCCGCGTATTCGAAGGTGACATCTGGCACTTCGTCCTGCAATCGCTCCACGTGTGAGGTCGTTGCGAGATGCAGCTCACGCGGTGTGCTCTCGTACACGACGCCACCGCCGGCGCCCTGGATCTGCCAGCGCTCGGTGAACGTGCCGTGGTCGTCGGTCCACGCGCGCAGCACAAGGAACGCGCCGGCGACGCCGGGATCTTCCTG
>JALZGD010000124.1:0-3898 GCA_030861205.1 Actinomycetota bacterium | reverse complement strand
GCCCCCTTGCATGATGAAGGCATCACGGTCGATCACCTTTGCGTACTGCAATCGAGCTCCCATCTAGCTCCCTTCTCTGTCGACAGGTTCGTACACCTCGATCTGGCATCCCCCGGCTTGGAGCTCTACACGCCAGGCGTCGACACCACAGACCTCGACCGGTGCCAGGACCCCCGTGCGGTCGAAGTCGTCCGCCGCCATCCTCATCGCACCCGCTGCGAGGAAACGAGCGCTCAATCCATAGACGTCCGCTCCTTGAACGGTCACGTTCCGCCAGTGGTCACCCGAGCGAGCTTCGGCCAAGATCGTGAAATACCCCTTTGCGCGCTGCTCATCCGTTGGCCCCTCCGGCAGACGGGCCATGAGCTTGTCGATGACCTTGCCGGCCTCAGGCCGACGCAACAACGCCCGCGCGACCGGGAAGCCGACTTTCGCTCCGGGGGCGACGGCGCGACCGAGCGTCGCATAGAGCTGCAGCGACTCGAACTCGACGTGAAGAGGTGCCAGGTGACCCTCCGCGAATGGGAACGCGATCGCTTGTCGGGGGCCGAGCGGCCGAGGCATGGGCGCCCACCGGCTCCGTGACCCCGGTGCTACCGATATCGGCCGCCCGTTCTCGATCCATTGCGCGTCAGACGCGACGATCCCGACCATCGTCTTCAGTGTCCCGGCGGAGCCGTTGCTCGGAAACGCGTAGCTCAGGACCACGTCCGGTCGTTCCATGCCCTCGGACGCGATCGTCGTGGCGGTGTCTGCGGGGACCTCGTCGAAGCCGAGGGCGGGGGCCATCGCGATGCCGGCGGCGGTCGCCTCGGCCGCCCGCTCGATCACCTTGTCGATGAACCTGCCTTCACCGGTCGAGTCGACGTAGTGAACGCGTGCAGCGAGCGCGGCTTCTAGAGCCGTGTCGCCGAACTTCAGAAAGGGCCCGACGCACGTGATCATGACCTTCACGTCGGAGAGCGCCTCGACCAGGCCGTCGACGTCTCCGGCTTCTGCAACCCGGACGTCCTGGGCCCCCGTGTCCGCGGCCAGCTTCTCGAGCTTGTCGCGGTTGCGCCCGCACACGACGAAGCTCGCCGATCGTTCTTGGAGAGCGCGAGCCGTGAGCCGGCCTGTGTAACCGGTCGCTCCGAATAGAAGGACGTCCGGCATGTCCGAACCTTACGGTAGAGCGATGACGACGACGGTCCACCTCGTCCGCCACGGCGAAGTCGCGAATCCGATGGGTGTCATCTACGGCCGGCTCCCCGGCTACCACCTGTCCGAGCGGGGGCAGGACCAAGCACGCCAGGCGGCCGAGCGGTTGGAGCGCGCGGACATCGGCGCGGTCTGGTCCAGTCCGTTGGAACGAGCGCAGGAGACGGCTGCCCTCATCGCGGCTCCTCACGATCTCGAGGTGACAACCGACGAGCGCCTGATCGAGAGCGCAACGACACTCGAAGGCTCCGGGCGATCGTTGCGCAAGTTCTTGCTGACGCCCAGGTTGTGGTGGAGCTTGCGCAACCCATGGCGGCCGTCGTGGGGCGAGACCTTCCAACAGATCCGCTTGCGGATGGTCGCCGCGGTACACGAGGCCGTCGAGGAATCAGGGGGCCGGGACGTCGTCCTCGTCTCTCATCAGACCCCCGTTCAGGTCGCTCGGCTGGCGATCGCCGAGCGCAAGATCCCTCCATGGCTCGGGTTTGCGCCGTGCGAGACCGGGTCTGTTACGACTTTGCTGATCGACGGAGACGTGCTGGTGTCGGCGTCCTATTTCGCCCCGAGAGACTGATCAGGAAGGGATCGACTCGTCTTGGTTGGGCTCCTCCTCGGAGACCGGCACGGTCTCGAGAAGCGGGGACGAGCAGACAGGACAGATCGGCGTATCGCCGTCGTCGAAGTACACCGTCCTCTGACATGTCGAGCAGAACCCGTCCAGCGCCATAGGGGAACGGTAGCCTGCCTGGCGCTTTGGGTCTATAGCTAGAACTGAGGGACAGAGATGTACGACTCGATCGTGATCGGTGCCGGGCACAACGGCCTTATCTGCGCGGCGTACCTCGCCCGGGCAGGGCTCAAGGTGCTCGTCCTCGAGCGCAGCGATCGGATCGGCGGCGCGTGCGTCACGGAGGAGCTTTTTCCGGGCTTCCGGATATCGACCGCGTCCTATTCGCTGTCACTGCTGCAACCCGCCGTCGTCTCAGAGCTCGGGCTGGAGCTCGATATACGTCCGAAGGATCCCGAGGCCTTCGCTCCTCATCCGGACGGGGGCGGGTTGATGCTGTGGCGCGATCCGGCCCGACGCTATGAGGAGATAGCGAAACTGTCTCACGCCGACGCCGAGGCGTACCCATGGTTCGAGGAGCTCTTCGAAGAGGCGTCCCGCCGATTGCGGCCCTTGCTCGCATACCCCGCAACGCGTAAGCAAGCCCGACGCGCGTTCCGCAAGTCCGATACCGAGAACCTGTTCGCGAGAACCGTCGATGGATCGATAGCGGAGCTCTGCGAAGAGTTCTTCGAAACCGATCTGATGCGGGGTCTCACAGCATCCCAGGGGATCATCGGCTCGGCCGCGGGGCCGCGCACGCCGGGCAGCGCCTACGTCTACCTTCACCATGCGTTCGGTGAAGCGACCGGCGAACCGGGGGTTTGGGGCTTCGTCCGCGGAGGCATGGGCGCGATCACTCAGCAGCTCGCCGACATCGTGCGCGGGGCCGGTGGCGAGATCCGCCTCGAGTCCGAGGTCGCGACGATCGCGTGCCACGACGGACGTCGCGCGACCGGAGTAGTGCTGAGCTCCGGTGAGGAGATCGAAGCCCGATCGGTGTGCTCGAACGCCGATCCCAAGAGAACCGTCGGATTCTTCGATGCGGCATCGCTCGCGCCGGAGTTCGTTCAGGATGTCGAGCTCTTGCCGACGGCCGGCACCGTCGTGAAAGTGAACTGCGCCTTGTCGGGCCTCCCGCAATTCAAAGGGTTCGATCGGACCGACGTACCCGGCCCCCAGCACCTCGGGACGATCACGATCGCTCCGTCGATCGATTACCTGGAGACTGCGTGCGGGCAGGCGGCGCAAGGACAGCCGGCGGACAAGTTCTTCTGCGAAGCATGGATCCAGAGCGCGTCCGAGCCCGACCTCGCCCCCGCAGGGAAGCACACGCTGTCGGTGTTCGCTCAATACGCGCCGTACGAACTGGCCGAAGGGGATTGGTCGACGCGCCGGGACGAGATCGGGGACCGCGTGATCGCGACGCTCGAGGATTATGCGCCGGGTCTATCCGATCTGATCGAGGAACGGTTGGTTCTCGGCCCGCCCGACCTGGAAGCGCGCTTCGGGCTGACAGGCGGGAACATCTTCCACGGCGAGATCCTGCCGGACTGGCTGTTCGACAAGCGTCCGGCGCAGGCGTGGCATCGCTACCGGTTGCCGATCGTCGGCGCATACCTGTGCGGCTCCGGCGCCCATCCCGGCGGCGGCGTGTGCGGGGCGCCCGGCAGGAACGCCGCCCGGGCGGTCATAAGTGATCTCGTCGCCCGTGGAGAAGGCATCTCCGACGCAGGTGACGCAGCGCAGTCGGTTTGAAACCCTCCGCATTGGGAAGGAACCATCCGTTACCAAACTGGCCCCACGACGCGGCGAGTTAGCCGCAAGGAGGTGACGCAGATGGGCATAGGCGTAAGCCTGTTCCTGATCGCAGTCGGCGCCATCATGACGTTCGCCGTGAACGTGACGACGTCCGGCTTCAACATCGACACCATCGGGGTCATCCTGATGATCGTTGGTGGGCTCGGACTTTTGCTCTCGCTGCTGTTCTGGTCGAGCTTTGCCCCGTTCCGCCGTGACCGGTACGAGACCGGCACCGTCGTCCGGGAGCGCGAGCTCGCGTAAAGGTCCCGTAGCTGTGGTGCATTAAAG
>JALZGD010000123.1 GCA_030861205.1 Actinomycetota bacterium | reverse complement strand
CGCCCGGCGCGGGCGCGTCATGGTGTTTGGTGTATCGCTTGCCCGAGAGCCACCTCGTTATCGGTGAGATCTGTTCGGCGATCCCTCCCGGGAACCGGATGATCGTCAGTACCGCGAGTAGTGGCCCGACCACGAGGGTGATGTAGTTCGGATCGCGGTGAAAAGTGTTCTTGAAGAAGTTGTCGAAGCTGCTGAAGATGGTGATCAGGTATTGGAACAATGCAAAGAACGCGGAGCCGATCACCACGCCCGTCCGGCTGCCCAACCCACCGACTACCACCATGAGCACCCAGAGAAGGGTGTTCGAGAAATTGAAGTTGTTCGATACCACGTTGAATTCGTGGAAGGCGAATAGCGCCCCGGCGACTCCCGCAAATAGACCGGACATCATGAACGCGAGGACCTTGTAGGCAGTCACGTTGATCCCGTACGTCGCGGCTACAGCATCTGATTGTTTGATCGCCAAGATCGCTCGGCCGACCTTGGAACGCAACAGTCGCCAGTCGACGAACAACACGAGAGCGAGGAAGACGAAGCAGAGGTAAGCGTACGCGTGGTCTCCGACGAATCCGTTGGGTCGCGGTGCCGGCTGGCCCGCACCCCCGTTCGTCAACGCCGGGATCTCGAATATCGAGCGCTGTGCGACGAACCCATACGCAAGCGTGATCAGCGCTAGATAGAGCCCGCGGATCCGCAGCGCGACGAGCCCAAGGATACCCGCTGCTATTGCACCTGCTGCCGCGGCGATCACAACCGCGATCACGAACGACCCTAAAGAGCAACTGTCGGTGGTGCAGTGAGCGCTTTTGGTTACGTAAAACGCGGCGACGAACGCCGAGATCCCGACGAATGCCTGATGTCCCAAGGAGACCTGTCCGAGATAGCCGAGGACGATGTTCAAGGACAGGCCGATGACGGCGTAGATGACGGCGAGCGAGATCCGATCGGCCCAGAACCCTTTCACCGTGGCGGTTATCCACAGCAACCCGCCGAAGATGATGATCAGGACCGCGACGCGCGCGAACCATCCGCCCGCGGTCGGGGTCCAGTAGCCGTCGTCGGAGGTGCTGTCGTCGAGCTCTGCGATGGGCTCGGTTGCCTCGGCCGTCGTCATGCTTCGGTCCCGAGAAGGCCTTGAGGCCGCGCCAGCAGAATCGCGAGCAGCGCGATCAATAGGACGACGTCGGGGATGTCGGGAAGGTATCCCTGCAAGAGTTTGTCGCCGATCGAGTAGTGACCGGATGCCCATTGCGACAACGCCTGGATGATCCCTACGGCGACACCGCCCACGAACGCGCCCGGGAGACTCGTCATGCCTCCCAAGACCGCGGCGGTGAACGCCGGGATCAGGATGTACAGAGTGACCACCCCCGGCACGAGGTTGGTGGTCGGAACGTAGAGGATGCCGGCGATGGCGCCGAGGAAGGCGGCGGATCCCCAGATGAACGGAGAGATCCTGTCGATCCCGATACCGACGACGCGCGTCGCGAAGGAGTCCTGTGACGTGCCGAGCACGGCCAGCCCGAGGTCCGTTCGCGAGAAGAAGAACCCGAGGATCAAAGCAAGAGCTAGGAGCGCGCCGATGATGATCAGGTGTTGCGGGTCGAGGATGTAGTTGAAGATCGTTATGCCTTGGCCGTGCACGACCGGCTCGAGGTTTTTCAACTCCGGCAGGAAGACGACGAACTCGAAGCCGATTGCAAGGAGTGCGAACGCGATCGTGGCAACGAGCAGCGTGACACGCGGCTTCTCGAGGAGCGGCCGAACCACCACGCGCTCCATCGCCAACCCGATCAGCACTGTGATTGCGACGGCCGCGATGACGCCTACCCAGTAGGGGAGCCCGTACTGACGGTTGAAGAGGTACAGCGTGAAGGCCGCGAGCGTCCCGAATTCACCTTGAGCGAAGTTGAATACGCGCGCCCCCTTGTAGACCAGGACGAGGCCGATCGCGAGTAACCCATAGATCGCCCCCTGCGATACGCCGATGACGACGAACGCGTTCGGACCCGTGCGGTCACCGGCCCCGAGGATGAGGATGACCGCGCAGATGACGGCGATCGCGGCACAGACGAGTGCGGTCCTCATGGAGTCAGGAAGTTACCTCAGCGAACCGACCTAGCGCCAAGGGCGTGACCTCAGCGACGCACTAGAAGTGGGTGGCGAAGGACTGGATCGTGTGCCACTTCGAGTCGCTGCACGTCGTTTGGTCCAGATGGACGGCGTTCGCCCCGAAGTGATCCGACGGCGAGAAGTCGTCCGTCGGCCCGATGCCGGTCTGTATCGGCCCTGCTTTCTCGAGCGACGAGATGAAGTTCTGACGTGTGAGGTTCTTTCCCGGAAGCGCGAGGGCCTTCCACAGGAACGCGCCGAGCGACCACTCCGAGAACTCGAAGTCGTCCGAGTTCCCCGAGTAGTACTTCTGGTACGCCTTTTCGAAGTTGGGGTCGAACTTGTTGCGATCGCTCCATGCCGGGAACGGCGAGAAGAACCGCGCTCCGTCGAGGTTGTTGCACCCGATCTGCGCGACCACGTCGAAAGTCATGGTCAACCCCACGCCGATCCACTGTGGGTGGTACTGCTGCTGGTCGGCAGCTTTCAACATCTGTAGGAAGAACGTGGGCGACGTGAGGACGTAGGCGTTCTGGACGCCGTTGGCTTTCATGTCGGTGATCAGCGCAGCGGCGTCGGTGTCGTTCGCCTCTTTTGGCTCTGCCTTGTCGTATTGGACCTTGCCGCCGAGCTGTTTCATGGCATTGATGAACGCTTGGTGGGCATCCTCGAAGTTCGGCGTGTCGAAGCGGACCATCCCATTGACCCGCGTCTTGCCTTTTAGCTGATGCATGATCTCTTGTGCGAGTAACGGCCCTTGCTGCGGATACGACATGGACAAGGCGAAGTAGTTCGGCAGGTTCGTCAGACCGACCTCGGTCACACCGTTGGACAAGTACGGCACGCCGACCGACGCGGCGTATTTCGCACAGGCCTGGATCTGGTCTGTTCCTGCGGCTCCGATCAGCAGGAACACGTGGTCCTGCTCGACCATCTCTTTGCAGACCGAGACGGCTTGCGACGGGTTGTAGTTGTCGTTCTTCAGGATGACTTTGACCGACCGACCGAAGATCGATTGACCGTGGTCGGCCTGCCACCTGAAGTAGAGGTCCTTGCCTTTGTCGAGCGAGCTCGAAGGGACCGGCGCCGCGCCCGTGATCGGTGCGTGGATGCCTATCGTGATCGTGTCGTTGGTTACTCCGGTCGTGTCCCCGGCGGTCCCCCCCGTGCCGGTGCCCCCGGTGCCGGACGAGCCCGTGCCCCCGGTAGAACCGGTTCCGCCCGTTGACCCCGATGCGACGCCGCCGGAAGACCCTCCCGACAGCGAGCCTCCGCCCCCCGTGCCGGAGATGCCGCCGCCCGCGCTGCCTATCACGTTCCCGTTCGCGTCGACGATGTTCCCGTTCGCGTCGACGGTCGCGCCGGACGGCAAAGCGCCGAGACCGAACGCCGCCGCCGGGGCTCCTTGACCTGCGACGCCGGGCTTCTGTCCACACGCGGCTGCGACGACGAGCATCACCCCGCACAGTGCGATTCCGACAAGCTTCTTACGTCGCGTCATGGACGGTTCATCCCCTCTTCGAGAATCTCGACGTGAGTGATCCGAGCGAGCGGCCGATCGCCTTGAACGGCGCCGCAACGCGAGAGCCGGTCGCGGGCCCCGAGGAGTCCGTCGCATCCGCCGTGACACCGCGGCGCTGTTGGTTGACGGCACGGATCTGAGCGAGCACGCCGTTCGTCCGCATCCCGGTGCTCGATTCCACGACCACGCTTCGGACGAGGAAGAAACCGACGATGCCGCACAGGATCGCGAGCCATACGTATCCGGGAAGACCGGGCTCGCTCGGTGCCGGAGCGCTGGCCGCGACGGGGCTGGCCGCGGGGCTGGGATTGGTGGCCGAGCCTTCCGAAGATGACCCTGTGCTGCGTGAGCCCCCGACGCCCGACGAGGTGCCGCCGAAGGTGCTACCTCCGCCGAAAGAAGACCCCGTGCCCGTGGAGGTCCCCGTGCCGGTGCCGGTTCCCACGCCGGTATCAGTGCCCGAGTCCCCGCCGCTGCCGGAGCTCTTGGGCGGCGTGTAGCTGATCGTTGCCTTAACGCCGTTCTTGACCTGGGGCCCGGCCAGCACGACTCGCCAGTCGTCGCTCGGATCCGTCTTCTTGGGGTCGTAATTCTTCGGCGGGTGCCCGATGATCATGATCGAGGTCGTCACCGTGAACGTCTTGACCCATTGCTGCGCGAAGGGCGTCAGGTCGAAGGTCCATACATGATCGCTGTTGTCCTGTCCCGGAGGCGGCGATGCATTCGCGGGGCCAGCGACCTTTTTGCGCTTCGCGACCGGATCACTGGAAGTGCACGTGTATTTGGGAGCTTCGTTGACCGGTCGTGCGTTCCCGGCACCGAACACCTGGCTGATCATGCACGCCTGCAACTCTTTGCCCTCCACGTTCACCGGGTCCGTGTCGTTGCAGCCCGACGGCTCGCCGTTCGTCCCGGTGGAGGAGCACCCCGCCTTGTCCTCGAGGAAGGTGACCGTGAAGTTGCTCACCGTGGAGCCGACGGGACCCAGCGAAAGGTCGAAGTTGACCGCGGAGAACTTATCGGGGTTGTCGTAGTCGCCGCCCTTGATCTCTATGGGCAGACGCCCGCGAGCGCACGCCTGTTGCACGGCGCCGATGTCCCCCGGCGGGCCGGGGCAAAGCGGGTTGGGGAGCTCGACGTTGTAGGTGTTTCCGGTCGGGTCCTGGATCTCCTCGGAGTGCTGCTCCTGCCAGTACCACGCCTGCGTCACGACCGGCGGGGAAGAGCTCGACGCGAACGATCGTCCCGGCAATAGGAGCGTCGCAGCGATGACGGCTATGCCGCCCGCAGCCAAGAACCTCTTCACCGCTCGATCACCGTCCGGCCACCCCTCCGGAGTCCGCCACGGAGGAGCTTCGACCCACCGTCAAGGAGCCCCTCCCGCGATCGTGTGAGCCTAGCACCGGCCCTAATAAAAGAGTGCCTCTACCTGGGCATGAGAGGTCGTGCTCCTTTTGCTACGCTCGGTGCATGAAGCGCCTGCGCGCGTGGTGGCATTCGGTCTTCGGAGAGGCCGATCGCCGCGTCCGTTTCGGCCGCATCCTGGGTCTTCTGTTCATAGTCGGGGGCTTTGCCGTGATCGGGAAGGCGTGGGATGGAGCCGCGAGCATCAACTTCCCCACAGGACAGCTCCCTTATCTCCTGTCGGGTGGCTTCATGGGCCTCGGCCTGATCGTGACCGGGGTCACGCTGGTGCTGCTGTCGACCGTTCGTGGCGAGCGCGAGATCTTGACGTCGAAGTTCGACGAGATGAACCGGTTATTGACCAGAAATCTGTCGCGCGCTCAATTGTCGTCGAACGGCACGTCGCGCACGGAGGTCGTCGCCGGTGGCACCGTCTATCACCGGCCCGACTGCAAGATCCTTGCCGGTAAGGAGAACCTCGACACGATCTCGGTTCAAGAGGCCGTAGCTGAAGGTCTGACGCCCTGCCGGGTATGCGCTCCCGAGACGATCGAAAAAACGGATCAGCTCACTTCAACGGGTGGAACACCAACCCAGTAACTGCTTTGGGCCAGAAGTAACTGGCCTTCTGTGGCATCCGTTCCCCCGACCGCGCGACATCTACGACGTCCGAAGCTTGCAGCGAACGTAGCAAGACGCCGCAATCGATCTCGCCGGTCGACACGGCGGTCTCGACGGCACGGGCATCTTTCGAGAACCCGACGACTTCCGCATCCGGGACGAGTCTCGGCAGCAAGGCTTCGTGGAGCGCGACGACGTCGAGCTTGCGCCACGAAGCATCGCGATCGCCGACCGCGTTCACGACCTCGTCGTCCGAGACCTCTACTAGGTAACGGCCTCGCCGCGTGGCGAACACGAATGGATGGTCGGCCTTCGAGGACTCCAGAACCTCCTGCGGGTCGGCCTCCGGCGCGAGCGGGTCACTGGTGGCGAGGGCATCCCCGACCGCAGCTCCCTTCAGCATGCGGTGATAGGGGAGAACGATGAGTTGCGCCGCGTCGGCATCGACGCAGTAACACATGATCGAACCGGCCTCGGGCGTGTCGTGGGCGCGCGCATAGAGCAGAGCCGTCTCGTACCGGTGGTGTCCGTCGGCGATCACCAATGGGTGTGCGGCGACGTCGCCGGCGAGCAGATCGACCTCGGCGGGAGCGGTTATCACCCACAGGCGGTGGAGTATCCGCTCGCCGTCTTCGAACCGCATCGCCGTCGGGCGTTGCTCCAACGCATCGAGGAACTCGGTGACACCGCCGCCGCCGCGATAGATGGCGTAGATCGGAGAGACGTTCACCGGCAGGGCCTCCATCAACGCGAGGCGATCCGCCTTTGGGCCCTCCATGGTTCGCTCGTGCGGTAGCACGCCCGATGTCTCGCCGAACGGCTCGAGACGGAGCGCCCCGATGACGCCGGTGACCCTCCGGGGCATCCCGTCGTGGACGAAATCTTGGCGATATACGTACAAGGCAGGCTGCTCGTCGGCCACCAGCGCGCCTTCCGCCTGCCACTTCTCGAAAGTCGCGGCGGCAGACTCGTATCTGGCCGTTGCGTCTCCCGCCGGAAGTTCGAGACGCACGGCGTTGTGGGCGTCGCGGTCGTAGAGCGCCAGTTGGTCGGCGGGCGAGATGATGTCGTACGGGGGACAGGTGACCGCAGCAGCTTTGAAGGAAGAGGAGTAGCGAACACCGTGGAATGGTTTCAGTGATGGCATCGGAGCCGGCAATGATAGGCGCGCCCTTCGAGGCGTTGGTGTGCGATCTCGATGGCGTCGTCTATCGAGGGAGCCGCGTGATCGACGGCGCCCCCGAGGCTCTCCG
>JALZGD010000122.1:4443-6970 GCA_030861205.1 Actinomycetota bacterium | reverse complement strand
TCCCACGGCGAAACCCGAGACAACCACGAACCTCGCTTCAACGAGGCCCTTGGTCAGCTCCCTCGCTATCTCGATGCCAGCCATCGTCGGGGCCCGCGTTCCGACCACCGCGACCATCTGTGCGTCGGGGTCAATGGGTTGTCCCAACCGATACAGTCGCTCGGGCGGGCGTGCGCCTCCGAGTTCGTTGAGTTGCTCGGGCCATTCCGCGCTCGCCGGATCGATCGTCACGATCTGGTCCTGCTCCGGGAACGGAACGTAGTTGTCCGGGACGAGCGCTCGCATGTGGGTCATCTGCCTCATCACGCGACCTGCCTTTCAGCTGCACCATCTAGGCGATACATCAGCGCCTCGCCGAGGTGCCGCGCGCCGATGCCGTCTTGACCATCGAGGTCGGCGATCGTTCTCGCCAGCCGCAGGGTTCTATCGACGGCCCTCGCGGACATATGCAGCGCCTCTATGGAAAAGCTCAGCTCCTGCCGCGCTGCGGGCGAAAGGCCGGTGTGCTTCGCAAGCAGACGGGTCGGCGCGGCCGCATTCGACAGCGGCGCGTTGTAGCGCTCGCTCTGGACGCGCCTTGCTTCTTCGACACGACAGCGGATCTCCTGAGACGACTCTCCGTCCGGAAGACCCAAGAGCGAGCCAGGAGAAACGCGGGCCATAGCGATCTTCATATCGATCCGGTCGAGCAGAGGGCCCGACAATCGCGCCGAGTATGCGTCCAGCCGGAAGTTGCTGCACGTGCACGGTCTCGATCGGTCACCGAGAAAGCCGCACGGGCATGGGTTCATCGCCCCGATCAACGAGAAGTTGCACGGATACGTGACGACGCCTCCGGACCGAGCGATCCTCACGCGTTTGTCCTCGATCGGTCCGCGCAGACTCTCAAGGACGTTCATCTTGAAAAGGGGAAGCTCGTCGAGAAAGAGAACGCCGTGGTGCCCAAGAGTTCGGCAATGTTCCTTGGAGCTGGCCCCCGGGGGAGTCGTTACCAGTTCCCTCACTACCCTAACGGCGACGAGTGGCCGAAGGAATTGTCGTTCGCGACGGCGATCTGCGGAACCGATGATCACCTTGATCATGATCGGTTCTGTCGCAGCGCCGTGACTACACGGCGATAACGCCGCCGGAAGATAGGCGGGACCGGGCGGGTTTAACTAGTGAATGAGCAAAGACGGTGATGAGCACGCAGACGCGATCGAGGTCGCGGAGACCCACCTGGCGGGCAACATCGGGTCGAGCCAAGCCATGCTCCACTTCCAGAGATTAGGCTGGGGACCGGTTGATAACCCACGCGAGGACGCCGGCTCGGGGATCGATCTCTTCGTATTAGCGCGGGACGCGCGACGCATCGAACTCGGCCAGGTGGTCTCGGCCCAGGTGAAGGGCGGTCCCTCCTACTTCAGAGAGCCCGGTCAGTCGAACGGCCGCCGTGGCTGGTACTTCCGTATCCCCACTAAAAAGTTCAAGCTTTGGGTCTCGCAGCCCGTGCCCCATCTCGTGATCTTGTGCGACCTCGAGAACGAGATCTCGTATTGGGTGCACGTGACGCGGGACGCGGTGATCCCGACAGGCGAGCACTGGAAGATCCTCGTCCCCCACGACCAGCGCATCGACGAGGACAGCCGCAGCGCTTTAGAGGCCGTCGCCGCCTCTGCGACGATCGACGCGAGCGGCTTCGCTGGAAGCGCGTGGGCACCGCCGGCCCACCTCGGAGCGGCCGACCAATGGCGCTGTGCCCTGATCGCGCCGCGGCTGGTCGCTCCCCACCCAAACCTCGGCCACGATGTCGGGCTGACACCGGTCCAAGGTGTGGCGTTGATCGTGGCTGCCCGTACCCACGATTACTTCCAGTTCGCCGAGACTGCCGACCACTTGCCGACGCTGACCGAAACCGCCGCGCACGACTCAAGCGCGTGGCGGTTCGTGTGGGCCTTGCACGCGTGGTACACGAGACGTGAGCTCGAACCACTCACCCGTGCGATGCGCGAGGCGAAAACGTCGCACGAGTTCGCTGCGGCGGTGGTGGCCACGGTTAGCGCGCTAATCGAGCTCGAAGACCTCGATTCGGCAGAGCGCGTCCTTGACGACGGCCTCGCCAACGGAATCCTGGACAAGGAAGTCGATCGTTGCTGGCTACTCGTCCATAAGGCGCGCGTGCTCGGAGAGTTGGGTCAAGCCCCAGAAGCCGTCGCGGCGGCAGTGGATGCCTACGTCCGGCTGCGTGATGCCCGTGATATCCCCGCGACCGCCATGCGAGGCGCGGCCGTCGCGACCTGGTGGCGGTTGGCGGGCGCATGGACGTCGGCGAGGTCGACAGCCGACGGCACGACTGCAGAAGGCGACGACAAGCGAAGCCACGAACCGACACGTCTCCGGAGAGCCTCCGTCGGACTCGAAGACGTCATCGTGGGCGCCGACACTCACGTCTCATGGTGGCGTGCTCAGATGATTAGCGGGGCCCTGTCGCACTACCTGCGAGACGACTTTCTCGAGTGGACCCAGGCGAACATCAACCGCGTCGGGA
>JALZGD010000122.1:0-4433 GCA_030861205.1 Actinomycetota bacterium | reverse complement strand
GTTTAGGACGGCGTCGTACGCGGGCGACATCGGCACCGCGGCAGCATCGGGCGGCAGCCTGGCGCGCTACGAGATGATCGTCGCCACAACGGACGAAGACTGCTACCGCGCCCTGAACGAGCTAAGACGGCTGGGTGACGAGGAGGCCGTCAAGCACGCGGTCACACACCTGTGGCAGCGAGGACCGCTCGGGCCCTTGAGGAAGCTATCCGGCGACCTCCTGGAGGAGAAGCGCTGGTCGCGCAGCTCATGTCTGGCCAACCTTCGAGTGTGGGCAGCCGGCGCGGACCTACTCGATGAGGACGTGGCCGACCAGGCGATTGTCTTCTGTCGCGCCGCCTTCGGCGACGCCTCGCATCCCTTCTCGGTCAGGGCACGTGGCGGATTCCACAAAGGAGACGAGATCATCGAGGCGATCGCCGCCATCGTGCCGGCAGCAACGGCGCGGGCGCAGGGCGAAGTGGCGGAGTGGTTCATTGCCGTCTGCCAGCGCGAGCCGGTCGAGGGGTTACGCGAGATGACGGCACCGAAGCTCCTCGAAGCGATCAGATGGCGAGACGTCCCCGGCGAAATCCGGTCCCATTGGCTGGAGTGGGCCATCAAACGTGACGACGGCGATTATCCCGCGACCCTGGTGCTTGCGGAGCTTGCCAAGACGATGGGTACGGCGACGGAGGTGCTGCTGGCGCGCGCTCAAAAGGGAAACCTCATGGCTCTCATCGCCGGCTGGCCCAAGGGGCGTGAGATTCCCCCGGACGTCGCGATGCCCCTCATCACCCGACTGGCGGAGCACCTCGACAAGCGCATTTCGGAGATGGAGGCATCCACGTACGTTTGGGAAGGCTCCGATCGTGCAGCGCAGCTGGCGTGGCTGAACATCCATTGCCCCGAGGCCGCCGATTGGGACGTTCTCGTGCGTTTCCTTCTCAATCCCGCGGTCGCGATCAGCGACAAGAGCAATACCTGTCGCTACCTCGCGTCCCCGGATGTAGAGGTTCCCGGGGCGACACGACGCGCGCTCGCGGACGCCGGGGACGCTCTGGAGACCGGGAGCGACGGTTTTTTTGGGCCGGACGACGGGTCCCTTCGCAGCGCGGCCTTGGCCTTGCGCCACAAGCTCGGAGGGCTCGAGGGTAACGACGTCGGCAACGAGGTCGTCACGCTGGCGTGCTCGCGATCCGCCTCGGACCGTTTGGTGGCGGCCAGGACCATGCGCGACCTGCCGGACCCCTCAATATCACCCCACCTCCTGCTCCCGCTGCTCGCAGACGCCGACACGGACGTCGCGATAGCGGCTGCATCGGGTCTCGCCGGGCGCGCATCGCGGGCTCCCAACGACCGGTGCTCCAGAAGGCGTTCGTCGCCATCCTGGCGACGGAGGGTGCCGCACTGGCGCACGTCGCGTTGGGATGGGTCGATCGTAGTGATGAGCTCCCCGCGAACTTAATCGAGGCCATACGGCAATCGACTAGACATCCGTCCGCTGCGGTGCGCGCGCGAGCAGAGCGCGTGCTCGCTGGGGTTGACACGCGGAAGGCAGCTAGAACCGCCGGGTAGACGACTAGCGCTCGCGAGCTCATACCTGCCCACGCGTAGCTAGCGGCATCACAAGCGCAGGCCGACTAACACTATTTCAGTTGAAGCGTGTTCCCGATCATTGGCGCCAGACGTTGGTTGCACTCCGCGGTCTCGCCGCCGAACACTCGCGTTTCATAGTCCGGTCGAGACCGGGCCAGCTGAAAGCGTTGGTATCGAACTGGACGCCCAGGCTCAGCTCGAGTCGGGGAATTACAGGCATGGGCATAACCAATCCGCTGCCGTCTGCAAGACCTTATGAATGTTCCTTGAAGGTGTCGTGACGCGACGGTGAGCGGCTCTACAGGCGCTGGGCAAGCGAAGGTTGGGAGCTGAGGTAGAACGGATCGATCGACATGGGGGCTCGTCAACTTCGCCTAAATGTCTTTCAATCGAGTCCGTTGACCCACCGGGCACCCGGGTCCGAATTTCCGGCAAGAAGCTACTTCGAACTCGGCGGGGGTGAGCCCGTAGCTCGACCCGTATGTGGCTTGTGAGATTGACTCTTGGAATCTCTATTGTGGCCGCCCTTTTTCGCGCTCGTCTTCGCCGCCACCGCTCCGGCCACGAAGACGAGCATTGCGAGAATGATCAAGGCAGCCCGAGAGAAGCGAACACGATGATCGAGGCGCTTCTCCCACCGTTGGATTTCCCTTGATAGGTCATCTCCCAGCCGGCCTGACCGACCACTGATCAGGAGGTCAAACGTCTTGAGCCTGGCCTTGATGTCTCGCTTATTCGAAGCTAGGACGAGAGTCGCCTGCAAAGCGAGATAGACAGCAATCAACACCGCCGCAGCGACCAGAGGCCACCCACGAAAATCATCGCTTGTTACCGCTGCGATGCCCACCGCGACGACTGCCGCTAGGGCCCTTGTTACCGTCCCTTCCACGGCGCCAGTCATCGATTCGCGACTACTGGCTATCGACGAATCGATTTCCCGGAAGTTCTTCTCCAACTCCGCTTGGCGCGAAAGAGCGTCGCGGACACCCGTGTCTATTGCCGATTCATAAGCAATCTCTGCGACCGACACCAAGGAGGCGGCTGAAGGGCCATTTAGGGGGTCAACAATTCGGTCAGCCGCGACTCTCCATGCAATAGCCAGCCTGACAGCCGTCGGCTCTCTCGAGGTCCATCTGATCAGCGCCAAAATCCCCTCAACTCCAGCGGATTCGACAGCCCGAGAGTCCGGTACCTCCCAGTGAGGCGGGAGGACGCTCTCGTCAATACTTCTCGTTCGCGCGGCCGATTCAAAGAGCTGAGTCGCGCATATCGCGGCCACTCGCAAGAGAGACCTGCTCCATTCGTACGAGTCGGTAGTGGGCAACAAGTGCGCCGCACGCAATAGCTCAGGCTCGACCTCGTGAGGCCAGCGAAGCTCAGCTGCCGGCACCAGCTCGGCTGGCGAGACATCCTTCGACCCGCAAACAACAAGTCTCTCACCGAGGCTGACCGCCGAGCCCTTCCATTTGTAGATCAGAATGAGTGAGCGTTCGCGTGCGAATAGTTCCTTGGCCACCTGACGCCATGTTCTTGTGTCCAACCACTTCACGAAGGACGATTGCGAATATCCGATCCATGATGATCGTCCTGTCTGACTTTCGATCTCTGCCCGCCACAATGCCTTCTCCACTCGCACGGTGGAGGCACAATCACTCCCGCGATCATTCAATGCTTGCGATAACTCGTCAGCTCCCCATGTGTCCCTCACGTCAGCAGACGGAAATCGATCGCGCAAGGACGCTGAACTGGACTCAAGCCGCCACGTCCTCTGCGGAGTCCTTGTGATGACAGCCTGATCGTCACCGCTACTTAACGTGATAGTGACCGATGAATCGGCCGTCAGGTTTTGAACGTCATCAAGAAACCGGTTCGGATTGCGAACTATGCATTTAACGATTACATCGTCGGCCGCGTCATCTTCGATGGCCACAGCCAAGTTGACACCTTGGCCAGAACAAATCCGTTCGAGTAGCTCGAAGGTCTCGTTGATCAACTCGCGATTGGGCCCCTCTTCACCTGGTGCGTCACCTTCGGATACTCCGACGTGAAGATTTGAAGGATCCAGCCGTCGGCGTTGGGGTTGTCAATGATTTCGTAGCCACCATCCAGCGAAGTCGATGGTCCAGTAACGCGTACACCGCCTGCCACAGCAATCTCAGTTATTACTCGCTGGGCCGCCGCCGGCGACACGCTAACTCCTGCATCCTTGAGTTTTGGTTCCCGCTCCGCGACCTTCTTCCACACTTCGTTCGGCTCAACCCCGGCCTCTTTGGCTAGGTGCCTCACCATTGATCGGACCGGTTCAGATTTTGTTGCGGCCGCTACTCGCTTTAACTCATTCCCCATCAGAGCGTCGGCGTTTTGTACGCCTTCCTCCTGAAGCACCGGCAACGTAGTCAGCGCCACAAGTTTTCCCACGTCAGGCTCCTTGACTCCAACTCGGGCCCCCAGAAAGCGCAACCAGTAATCGGCTGCATCTTGAGCCTGCTCGTCCACAACTTTCAGATCGGACACCTTTACCGGGTGGGGTATCAGCGCCGCCTTCTTTAGATCCTTTGCCTTCGGCAAAACATCCTTGATGTCTTCCACCGTGATAGCGGCGGTGGCCGAAAGCGCCCCGGTGAATCGTTCCAAGGACAGGTTCGAAAGTTTCAGCTTGAGACACAGAAGCTGAGCCTCCATCTGCTCTCGAATACGCACAAAGACGACCAACCCACCCGCGGCCGAACCTGGCGTCGAGGTATGCAGGCGCGACATGGCCTCCCGTGAGTAGTGATCGAAATCCCCCACATCACACTCCATCAGGGATTTCAACTCGACCGGAATGTCATCGACCCACCAGGCAGACTGAGCCC
>JALZGD010000330.1 GCA_030861205.1 Actinomycetota bacterium | reverse complement strand
CAGCGCGAGCGCGCGCGATCGTCGATTCGTGGGAAGTGGAAGCCGCTCACTTCAAGCGTGTCGCACCGGTCGCGGAGGTCGCTCGGCTCGAGGCTCTGTTCGAAGGAACCGCGGTAGCAGCGATCTAGCCCGAGTCGGCAACCTTTCGTGCTCTGTGGAAGACCGCGTCGAGCATGTCTTCGGTGAGCACGCCGGTGAACGTGTTCTGCTGGCTGGGATGGTACGACCCGATCATCGTCGTTCCGTGTAGAGCGGCTTCAGCGCCATGCGAGAACCGGGGCTTTGGCTTTATCGCGCGGCCCTCCAAAGCTTCTGCTCTGAGCACGGCGTCCCATGCGTACGCGCCCAGAGCGACGATCACCACGAGATCGGTCAACAGGTGCATCTCCTTGATGAGATACGGGAGACACGTGTCGCGCTCTGCCGTCGTCGGCTTGTTCGCCGGAGGCGCGCACCGGACGGCCGCGCCGACGTAAGCCCCCAGCAGCTCCAGTCCGTCATCCTTCGACACAGAATGAGGTTGATTCGCCCACCCGGTTCTGTACATCGACGCGAACAGCCAGTCGCCGGAACGATCGCCGGTAAACACCCGACCCGTTCGATTGCCGCCGTGCGCGGCGGGCGCGAGCCCGGCAACCAGCAGGCGAGCCGCAGGGTCTCCGAAGCCCGGGACGGGCCGCCCCCAGTACTCCTCGTTCGCAAAGGATGCCCGCTTCTCGCGCGCGACTTGCTCCCGCCATGCGACCAGCCGTGGGCACTTGAAGCAGGATGCGATCTCGTCTGCAAGCGCGGCGAGCGCCCTCGCGTTGCCGCTGCTCAACCGCGGAGCTCCACCCCGATCGCATGCAGCTTCTTCGTGAGCGCCCCGACCGCCCAGTCGCCAGCTTCGTGGGCGTGGAACGGCATCTCGTCGTAGAGCGCACGATTCACCGGCGGGGCATCGAACGCCGTTCGCAGAGCGGGCAAAGCTCGTTCGACCGCGTCCTCTATGGCTGCACGGTGTCCATTTGCAGTTGAATCGGACAGCCACTGCGTGGCGAAATCCACGTGGCGAGCGAGATCGCGTCCGACCGCCGCCGCTCCCGCACGAAAACCGTCGAGGGCGGCGTGCGAGCTGAGATGCCCCAGCAAGAACTTCACGAGACTCAGCTCTAGCGCGTGCTCCACGAGCAGGTGATAGAGCACGATCCCGTCCAACAACGCCGTTTCGTCGGAGGGATCGTCGCGCAAGTGCCGTGCGACGGCGGGAAGGCGCTCCGACAGGAGCGAGCGCGCCCCTTCACTGAGGACGCCCTCCGGCGGGCCCTCCGTGACGCCGACGACCTCGCGCGCCGCTCGGTCGAAGAACACCACGTGACGCGCGGCATCGACCAGTTGGGTCGTAAGGAAGACGTGCTGCTCCTCGGTGGGGGCCGCTTCGGCGAATGCGACCAAATGCTCGATGCCCGCCAGCGCGCATGCTCGGAACAGAGCGACGAACGTCGCCAGCGCGCTCTTCGAAGCCGGCCCGAGGTCGCGCCATCGTGACGGGTCGCGGCTGAGGTCTATCGCTTCCGCGGACCACTGCTCGGTTTCCCATCGGTAATAGAGAGCGCGGTACGGATCCGTCTGAACGCTCGCCTCTGCCGCCATGTTGCGATGTTAGGGCCGCGTTACAGGACGTGGGACAGAAACGCCTTCGTTCGCTCGTCGCGGGGTGCGCTGAAGATGTCACGCGGGTTGCCGTCCTCGACGATCCTGCCTTCGTCCATGAACAACAGCCGTGTCCCCACCTCGCGCGCGAATCCCATCTCGTGGGTGACGACGACCATCGTCATGCCCTCGTCTGCAAGCTTCCGCATCGTGTCGAGCACTTCCTTCACCAGCTCGGGGTCCAGGGCCGAGGTGACCTCGTCGAAAAGCATCAGCTTCGGATGCATCGCAAGAGCGCGAGCGATCGCAACTCGCTGTTGCTGACCTCCCGAGAGCTGACCCGGATAGGCGTCGGCTTTCTGAGCCAGACCGACGGCTGCGAGCTGCTGATGCGCTATCTCGCGCGCGTCGTGGCCTTTCTTCTTGAGTACCTTCTCGAGCGCAACGGTGATGTTCTCTTCGACGGTCTTGTGAGGGAACAGGTTGAATGCTTGGAACACGATGCCGATCTGCGTACGCACGCGATTGACGTCCGTCCTGACATCCGATATCTCGTCGCCATCGAAGAACACCTTGCCCTCCGTCGGTTCCTCGAGGAGGTTGATCGTCCGAAGCAGGGTTGACTTTCCCGAGCCCGACGGGCCGATGATGACGACCACCCCGCCGGACGCAACGGAGAGATCGATCC
>JALZGD010000329.1:1547-2327 GCA_030861205.1 Actinomycetota bacterium | reverse complement strand
GGAGTCGGACTGGGACCACTCGAGGAAGCCTCCCAAGCGATCTGCCGCTCGCGTGTAGAAATACCACCCGTCGTTCACCGTGCGCAGACCAAACTGTCGAGTCCCCGACACGGGGTGATAGCCCGCTGGAAGGGGCCCGTCCACCGTCGAGAAGTTCCAGTGGTGGTCGCGGCCCGGCTCCGAGGAATGCTCCGTGCAGAGGACGAGCCCGCGTTCGGGGGCGACCGGTGCGATCACGTCCGGCGACATGGGAATGTCGATCGTGAACTCCATCACGGATCCGACAGGCGTGTCGGTGTTCCACGACGTCTGATCGGCGGTGGACCACGGCGCGAGCGACTCCGTGTGAAGGGTCCGCGGGAAAGGCTGCAGGAACGTCGCGAGGTTCTTCCGGACGTACTCGAAGAACCCCGCCTCGGTGAAGTCGACATGGGCCTGCGGATGGCGGGGCAATTTCGTGATGTTGATCAGGTAGCGGTCGAGGTTGAGTGAGCCCCAGCCGTCGCTGATCCGCTGCAAGGTCAGACCACGCGTCTCCGCTTCGGCGACCGTCGTCGTCGGGGGTACGAAGATGATCAAGTCTCGGAACTGCGCGATCACCACCGCGTACTGGAGGTACTGCGCGTAATCGCCGCTCCCGTCTTCGCTGCCGACCGTCGTGTATCTCGGTCCGTCGCCGCCGATGATCTCGCGGGCGAGGTCGGCGACCTGGCTCTTGTCGAGCCCGAGCTTGTCGGCGACTTGCGCGAGACGCTCCGCGACCTGGACGTTGTCGTACCG
>JALZGD010000329.1:0-1537 GCA_030861205.1 Actinomycetota bacterium | reverse complement strand
TCGGCCAACTTGCCCAGGAGCGTCGACGCCTCGTTGAGCGCGGACATGTCGCGGAACACGTTGGCCGCGCCGAGCAGGCCGAGCGCTGCGCTGACGCCCGTCGGGGTGGGGGCTTCGGGCGGCTGGGTGATCTGGATCACGTTCCCGGGTAGCTGCGTCGGGGTGAGCTGTGGCATCTCGCCTCGCGGTCCGGGCGTGATCCCGCTGATCGCGGGCGGCTCCTCAGTCGTCATCTCGGTCCAGTCCGACATGCGGGTGATGTCGCGCACCTCGCACGCGTTGCAGTGGCCGAGTTGTGCCTCGGCGAACAGGCCGCGCGTCGGCAGCGTCACGACCGACATGCGCGGCTTCGGATTCTTTTCCTCGAACCACGCCGCCTTCGGCATTGGCCCGTTGAACGGGAAGACGACACGATTGCCGGACACAGTGAGCGGGACGTCGTCGATCCCGTAGAGCAGTTCGCTGCTTCCGCCGAGCGCCTCCTCGAGATACATCCGTCGCTGCGCCGGATCCATCAGCATCCAGACGGCGCGGTTGTAGTGGCCGAGGTTCGCATTCAGGTGTCGAAGCAGCCGTTCCTCACAGATCCTGTCCGTGCGCTGCGTGAACGGGCCCGCCTCCGGCGATTCGTCCCTCTTCGGTGCAGGCACCGTCCGCCTCGGCTCTGGCCGCCTGACTGTGACATCCGCGACCGCGGTGCCCTTGTTGTCTCCCGGCGAAAAATCGTTGAAGAAGAGCTCCAGGTCGCCTTCTTCCTTCGCGACGTGCGTCGACCCGAACCCCACCATCCACTGGTCGCCACTGACCTCCGCGACCAGCGCTCCCGCCGGCAGATCCGGAGCCGGGCATCGCGCGTCCGTCGCACCGCCTCCCCGCAGACCGAACCCGCTGAACTGTCCCTGCCCGAACTTGATTTCACCCTCCGGTCCGAGCCTTGCGCTGATCGTGACGGTGCTCCCCTTCTCGATCTTCAGACCGGTCGGCTTGGAAAAGGTCGCCGAGTCGACAGTGATGTTCTTCTCCTCCCCGGTGAAGAACTCGTCCGTCGCCGTTTCTCCGGAGCCGGCTCCGCCGGTCGAGCCCGCTGTCGCGGCCGCCGGGCGGTTCTCGTAGGCGGCGTCGCCGATGGCAAGGCGGATCAACGCGTCGAAACACGAGGAGAGCCGCTCGTCCAGCAGCGCGCGCTCGACCAACGTTCGGAACTGCAGCGCAAGCGCAGAGGTGAACTGCGTGATCGGTTTGAACGGGATCAGGATCGCGTTACGTCTGCCGACGTAGTGCGTCTCTAGCCGGTAGTGCCGCAACACTTCGTAGTACTGGATCGTCAACGCATGACAGTGGTTGTGGTTGGCGACACGCCTGGTCTGTAGCGCATCCCGCTCCGCCTGCGTCGCCTGCACGATGACGGTGCTCCTTTGGGAACGCACGAACGAGGTGCCCTGCGCGACGTGGTCGTGGAGGTCGTTCTCGATGTCACCGGTGATGTCTCGGTTTCCCCAGGAGTTGCTGGTACCGCCGCCGAGCGCCCAGTTCCCCG
>JALZGD010000328.1 GCA_030861205.1 Actinomycetota bacterium | reverse complement strand
GGCCTGCACCCAGCGAGGCTCGTCGAGGTAGGCGCCCAGGTCCTCATCGATCGACGCCAAGAACGACATGAACGGACCGTCGTCGGCCAGTTCTTGGAAGCGATCGCGCGAGACGAACCCCAGCATCTTGACGGGGTCGTGCTCGGCGCGCTCCCACGCGTCGGGATCGACCCACCGGAACAGATCCACCGAACGGGAGTCCCAGCTCCACCGCAGGTTCTGAGCGATCTTCATGAGCACGCCGAGCGGCTCGGGCAGCGAGGCTCGGACGGCAAAGCTGCGCAGCGCTTTCACGGCATCGAGCATAGAGGGGGGCTGCTGCAGGGTGGGGGCATTGAGAAAAGGTGAGTGAACCCACCCAGGCGGGTAGCCTCGGTTGACGGACACCGGCGGCTCCAGAGGAGGGCGACGCAGCTTGCGGGACGACTGGCACGTAGCGATCGAGAACGTGACCCCTCAGGTCGACTGCGGGCGCTATCGGGCAAAAGCGATCACGGGCGACCGAGTCGTGGTCGAGGCCGATATCTACAGGGATTCCACGGCGATGCTCGCAGCCGTCGTTCGCTTCCGCGGCCCGACGGGGAGGTGGGCGGAGCAACCTCTGTCCCCCGCCGAGAACGATCACTGGATCGGGAGCTTCGTCCCCACGAGGCCGGGCATCTGGAAGTACTTCCTGCAGGCATGGACGGACCGCTTCGGCACGTGGCGGAGAGATCTGGAGATCAAAGCGACGGCAGGCGTCGACGTCGAGCTGGACCTCGCACAGGGCGCGCTGCTCATCGAGGAGCGCCTCGAGAGCCTCACCGAGGCGAGCCGGCCACGGGCCGAGACCGCGATCGAGCGGCTCCGCGCAGCGAAGCCCGGCGACGCCGGCCCCGACGCGGATCCGCGTGTCACGACTGCTCTCGACCCCGACCTCTACGAACTGATGGCGGGGGCCGAAGATCGCACCGCGGGATCGACTAGTCCGATCCTCGAGCTGACGGTCGATCGCGAACGAGCGCGCTTCGGGGCGTGGTACGAGATGTTCCCGCGCTCGACGGGCACCGAAAGCAAGTCCGGCACGTTCAAGACGGCGGCCGCCGAGCTTTCTCGCGTCGCCGACATGGGATTCGACGTCGTGTACTTGCCGCCGATCCACCCGATCGGGAAAACCAACCGCAAGGGCAAGAACAACTCACTGGAGTGCTCGCCGAAGGATGTCGGGAGCCCGTGGGCCATCGGGAACGAGCACGGCGGTCACAAGGCGGTCGATCCGAACCTCGGCACGATCAAAGACTTCGATCGGTTCGTTTCCTCGGCGGAGAACCTCGGATTGGAGATCGCGCTCGACTTCGCGATCCAGTGCTCCCCGGACCACCCGTGGGTGACGGAGCACCCGGAGTGGTTCGAGCATCTCCCCGACGGGTCGATCCGTTTCGCGGAGAATCCGCCAAAGAAGTATCAGGACATCTATCCCATCAACTTCGACACCGAGGACCGCGAGGGGTTGTGGAACGAGCTCCGCAGCGTTCTCGAGTTCTGGATCGACCACGGTGTGCGCATCTTTCGCGTCGACAACCCGCACACGAAATCGCTGGGCTTCTGGGAATGGGTGATCGGAGAGCTCAAAGCGAAGGATCCCGGCTTGATCTTCCTCGCCGAGGCGTTCACGCGTCCCAAGGTCATGTATGCGCTCGCCAAGCTCGGTTTCACTCAGAGCTATACGTACTTCACATGGCGCAACTACAAATGGGAGCTCGAGGAGTACATGACCGAGCTGACTACGCCGCCCGTTGTGGACTTCTTCCGACCGAACTTCTTCGCCAATACGCCGGACATCCTGCACGAGTACCTGCAGACCGGCGGCGCTCCGGCCTTCAAGGTGCGACTCGTTCTCGCGGCCGTGTTGTCGCCGAGCTATGGCATCTATTCCGGTTACGAGCTATTCGAGAATGTGCCGGTTCGCGAGGGCAGTGAGGAGTACCTCGATTCCGAGAAGTACCAACTAAAGCCGCGCGATTTCACACAACCGGGAACGCTCGTTCCATACATCAGCAAGATCAACGAGATCAGGCACAAGCATGGGCCGCTGTCCGCGTTGCGCAATCTTCATCTCCACGACGTCGACAAGGAAAGCATCATGGCTTTTTCGAAGTCGGATGAAGACGGGACGATCCTGGTCGTCGTGAACCTGAATCCGTTCCACTGGGAAGAAGGCACCGTGGACCTCGATCTCGAGGCGTTGGGCGTCGAACCTTCGGAACCCTTCGAGGTACACGACCTGATCACCGATACGCGCTACGTCTGGAACGGTCCTTTCAACTACGTTCGACTCGACCCGTACGAGGAGCCCGCCCACATCTTTCGAG
>JALZGD010000327.1 GCA_030861205.1 Actinomycetota bacterium | reverse complement strand
GGTCTGCCGTTCTCCGATCCGTTGATGGACGGCCCGGTGATCGCCGCGGCGGGGGAGCGCGCGATCGAAGAAGGCACCGGGCCCCTCGACGCGCTCGACCAGTCGCGCGGCGCCGACGGGTTGCGAGTAGCGATGACGTACTACAACCCGATCCATCGCATGGGCGAGCAAGAGTTCTGCGATCGCGCCGCGTCGTGCGGCTTTGCCGGCTTGATCGTCCCCGATCTCCCGCTCGAAGAATCGGGCGGGTTGCGACGGGCCTGTGCCGATGCGGGGCTCGCGTGGACCCCGTTGGTCGCGCCGACGTCTCCGCCCGATCGCGTTGCGCGGATCGTCGAGACTGCCACCGGCTTCGTGTATGCGGTGTCGACGCTCGGCGTGACCGGGACGCGCGAGAAGCTATCGGAGCGCGCGGGCGCGGTCGTCGAAAAGATCCGCGCCGCCACCGATGCGGTCGTGCTAGTCGGTATCGGTGTCTCGACCCCGGAACAAGCTCGGGAGGCCGCGTCCGTTGCAGATGGAGTCGTCATCGGGACGGCCGTCGTGCGACGCGTCGTGGACGAGGGACCCGATGCGGCCGCGGCGTTCGTTGCCGAAGTTCGCTCCGCGCTCGATTCGTAGATACGTAGAAGTGCTTACCGGTTGCTCGTTCAGTCCGACCTTTCCCCGCCGATGAACCAAACAGCTGTCCAAGCTGCTTTGGCAAATGGGAGGGAGGGGAACGATGCGTCAGATCCGTGTGCAGGTCAGGCGTCGTCCGAGGCCTTGACGCTCCGGTCGCACTCAACGACTACGGACCGAACGTGCGTTCCGCTCGAGGTCCAAAGCCGCTAAAACAAGCAAAAGCCGTCTTGAAAGCGAACTGAGGTTCGTGGGCAGAGACGGCTTTTTGCGTATGTGTCGGACAAACCTGTCACACCTGCTCGCTACGTTGACAGCATGCATCGCTCGCCATTCGTCGCGCCATGACGCGCCCCAAATCGGACCTCGATCGCGTTCGGGCTCTGATTGCCGCGGGCAACAACGACTGCGAGGTCAGCCGGGCGACGGGGATCCCTCGCGGGACGATTCGCGACTGGCGAAAGAACAAAGGAGCTGCGCGGCCGAGGCAACTCCTGCTGTCTCTCGGCTCCCTGCAGCGTCATCCTGAAGATCGATCTCAGACGCCTTGTCCGCGGTGTGATCTCGTTGCGATCGATGAGAATGCATATGCCTATTTGCTAGGGATGTACCTAGGAGACGGATGTCTGACTCCATTTCCGCGGGAAGTGTTCAAGCTACGCATCGCGTGCGACTTCGCCTATCCGGGCATCGTCAGTGAGTGGCTTCGTGCGATTGATGCGATCAAGACAGACGGCGCGGCCGCAAATACCGTCGCTGGGTCTGGCTGTGTCGAGCTCTACTCCATGTGGAAACACTGGGTCTGCTTGTTTCCACAGCACGGCCCGGGACCCAAACACTTGCGTCGAATCACGCTGGCGGAGTGGCAGGAGCAGATCGCGGACAGATATCCAGACCGATTGCTGCGCGGGTTGGTCCACTCCGATGGATGCCGTTATGCAAATACCGTCAACGGAACGGCCTATTGGTCGTACGCCTTCTCGAATAACTCCCAAGATATCCAGGCCATCTTCACCGCGGCGTGCGATCGCCTGGGCATTCGCTGGCGTCGTGCCTCCTGGAAGATGATCTCGATCACGCGGCGGCGCGACGTTGAGAAGCTCGACCTTTTCATCGGGCCCAAGGCATGAGACGCGTCCCTACAATGGTGGCCGACGCCGGGGTGGCGGAACGGGAGACGCCATCGATTCAAAATCGATTGTCCGAAAGGGCGTGCGGGTTCGAGTCCCGCCCCCGGCACGATAGGAGAGCTACGCGGCCCTCTTATAGATTGCTCACATGAGCAGCATCGCCAAGAGCCTCGCCGACCTCAATCAGAAGATCGCGAAAGCCGAGGCCGACCTCCGCATCGTCGAGGAGCAGCTCCTCTTCCAGATGGACGTCGTCGAGGACTTGAAAACCCGGGCGCTCGTCGCCGAGTACGCGCGGCTCGAGCGGCAACGCGACGACGGCCTCCGCGCCATCGCCGAGCTGAAGAGCGAGCAGGATCGCCTGCTCGACCGGATGTTGACGACGTGAGCGATCAGCAGCAGCAGCAGCAGAAGGTTTCGGTGCTCGTCGCTGAGGACGAAGCGATCATCCGCCTCGACCTCAAAGAGATGCTCGAAGAAGAGGGGATGACCGTGGTGGCTGAAGCCGCGGACGGCGATGCCGCGATCCGCCTGGCACGCGAACGGAAGCCCGATCTCGTGATCATGGACATCAAGATGCCCGGGACCGACGGGCTCACTGCGGCGGAG
>JALZGD010000016.1:17365-17822 GCA_030861205.1 Actinomycetota bacterium | reverse complement strand
ATCGTCCGGTGCGATCTGGGATCGGCGCAGGCGTGTTGACGTTCTACGGAGTGCTATTGCTCGCCGCGTCGAACGACGTCATCGCACGCAACCTGCATGCGTCGGTATCGAGCGTGACCGCCGCTTTCCGCATCGCATTGATCGTCCTTCCGGTAGTCGTGGGAATGGTGGTCTGCCGATGGTTCCTCGCGGTGAAGGCGTCGGGGGCCGAAGGCGTCGCACACGTTTCGTTCCGCCGGATCGTCCATCCCCACTCGGAGGTTGGATGAGACAGGTCTCGATCCATCAGCGCTCGGACGACGAGTGGTATTGGGTGTTCACCGATACCGCGGACGGGACCATCCTCGAGAGCAACCTCACTTACGAATCGTTCTATGCAGCGGGCCGTGCCGCGGCAACTGCATACCCAGGCGTTGCCGTAGTGCCGGCGGAAGCCACAGTCGTCCCGCGGGGAGCC
>JALZGD010000016.1:0-17355 GCA_030861205.1 Actinomycetota bacterium | reverse complement strand
TTCGATGCAGTGATCCTTGACTTCGGCGGAGTGCTTACGACGCCGTTGCAGGACGCGTTCGTTTCATTCGCCGTACAGAACGGCATCGATCTCCAGGACCTCGTGCGCGCCGCTCTGAAGGCCTACGCGGGCGAATCGGACTCACTGGTCGTCGATCTGGAAACGGGGCGAATGCCCGAAGAGGAGTTCGGCCGTGAGTTCGCCGGGCGTTTGCAGGACGAAACCGGGACCGAGATCGATCCCGACGGGATCGTGGATCGACTGTTCGCGGGGATGCGCTTGGAGCAAGCCATGTTCGATGCCGTCGAGATGATGCACGGCGCCGGCTACAAGACGGCTCTCCTGTCGAATTCGTGGAGTCTCACGCACTATCCGCGTCAACAGCTCGACCCATTGTTCGACTTTGTCGTGATCTCGGGAGAGGTCGGGCTCCGCAAACCCGACCCAAAGATCTACGAGCTGACGACGTCGAAGCTGGGTGTCGAATCGTCGCGCTGCGTCTTCGTCGACGACCACCCCGGACATCTACAAGCGGCTTTGGAGATCGGCATGACGACCGTTTTGCACCGCTCGCCGACAGAGACGCTGTCGGAGCTGTCCGGCTTGCTCGAGATCGCGCTGTCATAGGCGGCAATCCCATCGGGGTCGTCGTCCGTAGAACCTCGAAAGCCATCTATCGGGAGGTAAGCGTGCACAAGAAAGGTCTCGCCGCGGTCGCGTTGGCGCTCGCTCTCGCTCTGCTCATGGCCGCCTGCGGCGGGGGCAACGACAACAGCTCGTCGAGCGGCTCGTCGTCGGGCGACAAAGAGGGCGGGACGATCACGATCCAGGGCCAGAGCGCGAACGACCACGGGACGATGGATGCTGCGGGTGCGTCCTCGGTTGAGGTCGAGATCGACGACTACTACTTCGAACCGACCGTCATCACGGGTACCGCCGGGGAGAAGGTCACTCTGGAGCTAAAGAACGAGGGCTCCGCCACCCACACGTTCACGCTTCCATCCGAGAAGATCGACGAGCAGCTGTCGCCGGGTGACTCGAAGTCGGTACAGGTGACGATCCCGAAATCGGGGACGGCCTTGTTCTTCTGCAAGTTCCACGCTTCGATGGGGATGCGCGGGGGCCTGGAGGTCAGCTCCTAGCGCTACCTGTAGTTCGTGAACTGAAGCGGGATCCCGAAGTCGTGCTCTCGAAGGGCACCCATCACTTCTTGAAGGGTGTCCTTCGACTTCGACGAGATGCGCACCTGATCGCCTTGAACGGCGACCTGAGCCTTGGCCTTCGAGTCCTTTACGAACTTGACGATCTCGCGGGCTTTGTCTGACGAGATCCCTTGATTCAGTTTGACGTCTTGCCGTGACGTTCCGCCCGCGGCTGGCTGTATGTCACCGCGCTGGAGCGCTTTGAGCGAGATCTTTCTCTTAACGACCTTCTCTTCGAGAACCTTCAAGCAGTCCTTGACCTTCTGTTCGGTGTTTGCCTTGATGAGGATCACCGGTGAGTGGTCCTGCTCGCTCAATTCGACGCTCGATCCGGTGCCTTTGAAGTCGAAGCGTTGACTGATCTCGCGTTGTGCTTGATCGACGGCGTTGCGAACCTCTTGTAGGTCGACCTCGGAGACGACGTCGAAGGAAGAGTCTTTGGCCACGGTGGCGGGCGAGATTAACGGATGAGGGTTTGGAGAAGCGGAACCATGTCGGCGATCCGCTCCTTGTTGAGATAGGCATCTGCCCAGTCGGGTTGCCGGTCCAGGACGGCCGAGAAAGCGACGATCCGGGTTCCCGGGGTGATCGCCCTTAACAGCTCGGCAGCGCCGGACCCATCGAGCCGGGGGAGCATGTAGTCGAGGATCACGACGCTCGGTTGGTGCCGTAGCGAGAGCGACACGGCTTCGACGCCGTTGGCTGCTTCGCCTACGACTTCGAGCCCTTCACTCTCGCAGAGCAGCCGGAGGACGTGGCGGACCTCCTCGTCATCGTCGACGATGAGGACGGTCGATTCGGTCGTTGCTTCGCTTAGCACAGGCTCAGATTGGCGTACCGGGCGCGATTTGTCTAGATGTGACGGTGATGGGAGCTTGCTCTGCGAACTTTTTTCCAGAAATCTTTACGCCCATTACCTGCGGTTTGTGACGTTATGAAGCCACGCCTGCACGGACTGTCGGTGGATAAGGTGGCGTCTCCTTCTGACCTTTGGTACCAAGTACTCACTTCCCCACAATCAACCATCAGGCGTCGTTCGCGGGATACGACGAAGGAGAGATGCCGTGCCTTACGCGCGTGCTCTATCGCGTGGTGTTGCGTTCGTTGTGACCGGCCTCGCAGTTGTCATCGCGCTGATCGCAAGCATGTTCTTCCACGATCCGGCCGCGGGGGCCGGGGAGCCTCGTTACCGGCTGAACCACCTCGAAAAGTGCATGATCAAGAAGATCAACGGCGCGCGCGCCCGCCATGGTCTCAGGCATTTGGAGACCGATAAGCAGATCGCGTACGTCGGACGCCGCCATGCTCGCACGATGGCTCGTCGGAATCGGGTTTACGACGATGCCAATCTCCCATCGAAAGTGACTCGGTGGCGAAGCCTGGCAGCGAACGACGGAGAAGGACTCGGTTGCAAGAAGACGTTCAAGGCACTGATGAACGACTCTGCGCATCGCGTCAACATCTTGGGGAACTACAACTACGTCGGTGTCGGTACGCACAGACGCGGACGGTGGGTGTTCGTGTCACAGATATTCGAGTGGCGGAGGAACCCGGGTAACCGCTGGCATTACCCCTGATCTAAGTTCACGATCTTTACGGCGCGACGGTCGCGTCCTGCGGGTATAGCGCCGCCGCTTCCTCAGCAGTCATCGTTGGCGGTTCGGAATCCGGATCGACATCGGGTTCGCGCGGCAGGATGAACCTTCTGTAGAGGGTCGTCCAAGTCCCGTCCGCCTGCGCGCGCTCGAGGATGTTCGAGAGAACCTCACCTAGTCCCGTCGCCTTGTTCGAGGCGATCGCCCCGTAGCCCTCAGTCGTCAATTGATCACCCGCGATCTTGACCGAACATGTAGCCGAGCACCCTTTGATCTGTTCGCCCACCAGAGCTATCAAGCTCGTATCGGCAGCGGTCACGGCATCGACCCCGTGCCGCGCGAGGGCGCGGCCGCAGCCAGCAGGATCTGAGGTCGTCACCGTTAGGCCCGCCATGGTCGACGGATCCACCTCGGTCTCGGGGTCGACCGCCGCACACACAGTGTGGCCGGAGAACTGGGCTAGCTGCGTGATCGACGAGTTCGCGGGGACGGCGACCCTCTGGTGCGCGATGAAGTAGGGATCGGTGACGGCGTAATGACGGGCCATCTGCTCTGTCGTGGCCGACGCGGGGAAGGCCATGTCGGCGGTGCCGGAATCGATCATCTGCAGCAGCTCGTCGTTGGGGGCCGGCACGAACTGCGGTTCTACGTGGAGCGCCTTTGCGACGTAGTCGCCCAGGCCCTTCTGGAAATCCGAGAAGATCGGGCGGTCGTTCGGCACGGCGATGCGCAACACCCCCGCCTGCTGAATCTGCCCCATGACGGTGTTGGTCGGGAAATGCGACGGCGTCGTTGTGACCTCAGGTGGTGGGACACAGGCGCTCGCAAGCAGGAGCGCGCAGACGCACGCGCCGGACAGCTTCGTCACAGATCTAGAGATATCCGAGTGACGACAGGCGCTTGCGGATCGCTTCGATCTCGTCGGGATTCAGCGGTTCCACGTCGTCGGCCTGGCTCTGTGGCTCTGCCTCGGGAATGATCTCTATCCGCCCGTGATGGGAGACGAGGTCGCGCAACACGTAGACGGCGAACTCCGTCACGGAATGGAAGCCTGATCCTTGGATCACTTGTTTCAATTGTTCGTAGAGCGGTCGCGGGATCTTGAGAGTGACCTGGTTATCGGTCGCGCTCATCGGGCGAGCCCCGAGATCAACAGGATCAGGAGAGGAACAACAAGCAGTGTTGCAGTGAAGGCGCCCAGCCGTGTCCTGCTGCGGACCATCTGACGCTGGAACCTCCACACGAATCGCTTAAACGGCTTGTAGAAGAAGAGCATGATTATCAGCCCTATGCACGCCGTACCCGAGATTTCGGACAGGATGATCCGAACAGGCGACGCAGCATGGCTCACGTTCGGCCCGACGCCGACGAGGAAAGCAACCAACAACTTATCGACCAGAGTTCCTAGGTCGGCTCCGACGATGTACGGGATCAAGTCTTCCCGCTTCACGTAACCCTTCGCAACGAGCGGTACAAGAACTGTCAGCGCGACCGAAACCGAGAGCGTTGCGATGACGACGACGATGCCCAGCAGGAACATCGGCCACTTGTGACGCAGCCATTCCAAGCGAGTTCCCTGGAGCCGCGATTCGTCGACCTCCGGCACAAGCGCGTCGACGGATTTGAACGCGGCGAGCAGAAGCAACAGTCCGCCGACGAATAGGAAGCCTGGAGGCCATGTGCCGATGCGGTTCAACATCCAGCCGTAGAGGAGATTCACGAGGTTTCCGAACGACGGCGGCGCGTGCAAAGCCACCGTTCGCATGGGCCCTCGCATGACGAAGAACCCGATGAGTGCCCCGGGCACATAGATGATCGCTGTGATCACCAATGCCATCACCGCGGTGGAGACGGGAGCGAGCCGCTTCCCTTCTCCGCCGCGTGCCGCGTAGATCACGGCGATCAGCAGCACCACGAAAGCAGCGCCGAGCCGAGCGCCGGTGACCATCGTGAATCCTTGGATCTCCGAGATAGATCCTGCAGCGCGCAAAGTCAGTGCCGCCGCGGCAGCCGTAGACCCCGAAAGCGTCAACATCGCGCCGATCCATCCGAGGCCGAACGTCGAACCCGCGTTCTTCACGAGGAAACCGCCCGAATTGAAGATGTCGATCGTGCCGGCGCCGGTCTTGATCACCTGGAGCGCCGCGATCAATACATAGAGCGCGGCCCCCAGCCGGACTCCACGCCATACCTTCATCGCCACGGAGGTTGGAGCGCGCGCCGCGGCTTTCGTTTCCGGGGGCGTTTCGACAGGAGCGCGGGGTGTGTCCACGTCGCTCTTATAGCACTCTGATAAGAGTGCATCAACGAACTCCCGTGAGCTGTGCGCTTATGCGAATTCGTGGATGTCGTGCAGCGGTTGGCGAGCACCTATCGTCTTAGCATCGAAGGCGTCGATAGCGAGGGGGTCGCCGTGTCGAGAGCTTGGTTCGTGCGCGTCGCAGTCGTCGTCTCGACTGTCGCCTCGATCCTCGTTCCTTCCTTCGCAGCTCCTGCACGGACGATCTCGATCCCCATGACGCTGGCTCGCCGCGTGAGCTTGGCATCGTGGGACGAGCGAGCGGTCGGTGCGTTCGGCTTTCGGCCGACTCACGTCGCGTTCGCATGGAACGGTTCACGTGGGGGCCGCGTGCTCTATCGAACGGTCACTGCCGGGCTCGCTTCGAGGTGGCGTGAGGCTCCGGAAGACCCCGATCTCCGAGCCGGACGCAGACATTTCACGGCGGTGCTCGAAGTCCCGCGTCCCGAGTCAGTCGAGTTCAGGCGAGTCGTGCCCGCGCACGGGTGGATGGGCAGCGTGACGATGGATTACCTCAATACGATCGATGGACCTCGTGTGGACGTCAGGGTCCCGGCGACCGCTGATGCAGCCGCCACTACGCCCGACATCGTGACTCGGCGTGAGTGGGGAGCCAACGAATCGTTGAAGCGCACGACTGGAGGGTGCACGAGAAGGTTCTGGCCCGTCCAACAACTGTTCGTTCATCACACCGCAGGGATCAACAACGATCCGCATCCCTACGCGACGATGCGAGCGATCTACTACTTTCACGTTCGGACGCGAGGCTGGTGTGACGTCGGATACAACTTCGTTATAGCTCCCGACGGGACCGTCTTCGAAGGACGTTGGGCGCGCAACTATCAGCCGTGGGAAACGCACGATTCAGAGGACCTCGATCACCACGGTGTGCAGGGAGCCCAGGTCGAAAGCTTCAACGCGGGCAGCCTTGGCATCAGCATGATGGGGAACTATTCGGAGGCACGACTTCCCGCGGAAGCGCGCCATTCGCTCGAGCAGGTCCTCGCGTGGGAGGCAGATCGCCACGAGCTCGATCCGCTCGGTCATCATCTCTATCGCAGCCCCGAATCTTCGGTAGCGAGATGGCTGCCCGTCATAGCCGGACACCGCGACGCGGGCGATACGGCGTGTCCCGGTAGCCATCTCTACGCGGAGCTTCCGTCGATCAGGAGATCGGTCGCCGCGATAGTCGGTGGCGGCAGGATGGAGCCTTCTTTGTCGCTCGACCGATCCGCCCTCGTGCGATATCCAGATCGCGCCACCGTGTCGGGCTTTCTGACGCACGGCTCGACCGGTATCCCAGGCGAGCACGTCGACATCTACGCACGACCGCACCGCAAGGGTTGGCGGTTGATGGGGTCTGGGATCACGCAGACCGACGGTTCGTTCTCGGTCGAGCTCGAGGTCGATCGATTGACGAAGCTGCGCGCGGTCTTCGAAGGCGACCATTCGTACTGGGGGGCGGAAAGCGACAATGGATGGATCCGTGTAGCACCACACGTGGAGCTGCACGCCGAGGGCGGTACGCCGGATCCGACCGGTGCGAACCACTACCCGCAGGGCACCGCCTCTATCGCGTTCGACGGCGCTGTAAGCCCCGCGCACAGGAAGAACTACGTGACCATCCGTGTCGCGCAGGCGGACTCGTCGGGAACCTTTGCCCCGCTCACTTCCGAACGAGTGGCGCTGGACGACGCATCGGCGTTCACCTACGAGTTCCGCGTTCCGGATCCGGCGGCAGGTGGCACGTTCCGTGTCACCGCGTGGTTCCCGGGTGACGATGACCATGCCGTGTCGCGCAGCGACCGCGTCGTGGTCATCGTCGACCAGACCCCGGTCTGATGCACGAAGGCCCCGCTTCGAGAGCGAGGCCTTCGTTGTCAGGGACCCGGTTGGGAGAGGCCGGTTCCCATGGTCTGTTATTCGAGCGTTAGCAGGAGCCAGGCATCCTCAAGGTCGTTCCCGGGTCCTGCGATGACTCGAAGATCACGGTCACCCACATCTTGTTGTCGTGGCGGGCAACCCCAACTCCCATGTATCGGTAAGACGGCAAGAGGATGTTCGCTCGGTGGTCGGGCGAGTGCATGAACGCGCGCTGTAGGGCAGTCACCGTCGTCAGTGATCCGTAGTCGCGGACACCGCCGTCGACGCCGACGTTCTCGCCGAGGCTCGACCAACCCGTTACCCGATGCATCAGGTCGCTCGTGCTCGTGTGGTACAGGACGTCCTTGTTCGCCATCTCGGCCGCGTGCAGTTTCGCAACTCGCGAGAGCTGTGGGTCGAGGTGGAGTTTGGCAACCCCATTGTGAGAGCGAGCGCGGTTCGTCTTGACGGCGAAGCTCTTCTCCGATGGCCACAACTTCCAACAGCCGATGGAGCTGGCATGCCCGTGGGCCTCAGCGGGTACTGCGGAGATGGCGACCGAGGTCGCCGAGAAGCAGGTGGTTAACGCAGAAACGATCGCCACGGAGGTGATCAAAGACTTCAATCTCATGTGCAGACTCCCAGTTCGGTAGCTGGGCTACCCGCCTGTCGACGGGCCCCTGGCTTTGCGTCCCTGCGTTGCCGCAGGTTTGCCGTTTCGTTCGGTGCCTCACTTCTAGAGTCGGACGAGACTTGCTCCGACTTTAGGTAACTCCGCTTCTAACAAGAGGGAAGGCGCAGTGTTGTGCCGGGATTCTTCGCGCCCTCGAAATCCAGCGTCACCCACAACGTGTCGTCGGCCACGACCACGCCGATCCCGACGTAGCGGTAATCCGGGTTCAGCAGGTTCGCCTTGTGGTCCGGTGAATGCATGAACGCCTTCTGAAGGCCGGCGACGTCGTCCGCAGGCCCTACCCCGATGTTTTCGCCGAGCGTGATCCAACGGGTGACGCGGTGCGTGATCTCTGTGCCGGGCGAGTGGTAGAGCTCGGCTTTGCGCACCATGTCGCTCGTGTGCGTCCGGGCCACATACGAGAGCTGCGGATCGAGACGAAGCTTCGGGACGTCGTGGGCGGCACGGGCGTGATTCGTCTTCTTGCCGAAGGCCAGCTCGTCGGCCAGGTAGCTGTAGCAGGTCCCGGGCGCCCTCTCGTGGGCGTTGACCGCCGCCACGGGTAGCGCGACTGCAGACAACGTGAGGATCGTGAGAATCGTCGTCAGGCGCCGCTTCCGCATCAGGACCTCCGAAGAAATACTTGGCGTGCTCTAGGAACGTCGGCAGGGAATTGGTAATCTTTAGGAGATGAAATCCCTAGAACTGGACGCAAATCGTCTTGGGCCGAGGGTGGATCTCGGTTTGACGGCGGTGCTACTGTGCTATGTGAGGTTTTTGAGCATTACTGATAGAGCAACCGCCCAGGACGGCTGCCTCCTTCGTGCCGGAGGTCGATCCCATCCGAGTTAGAGCAGTCGTTGTAGTCATCGCGAGCATGGCCGTCGCATGGCCGTCGGCCGTCGCGGCGCGTCCAACGTATGCAGGCCCCCACCGCACGAAGGTCGATTCCACTCCGAGCCCGACGCCATCGTCGACCACATCACCTTCACCCTCGCCGTCTGCCAGCCCGACGCCATCCGCCTCGCCGTCGCCGAGTTCTTCGCCCGCGCCGGCATCACTGCAGGTCACGACCGTGACGGAACCGACGGTCGCGCAGCTCGGAGACGAGGTCCGATACACGGTCACCGTCACCAATGCCGGGGCGGCGACCGCTCCCGGGGTTTCGGTCGTCGACCTCGTGCCACTGGAGGTCGACGTCATAGGCGTCCCGATCAACAGCGAGGTGCAAGCAACCGAGCTCGGCCGTACGGGTCGCCGTGAAGACATCGTGTGGGAGGTCGGCCCAATGGTGCCGGGCCAGGTGCTCCGCCTGACGTGGACCGGCAAGATCGTCGGCGTATCGGGTCTCGACGCAGTCAACACCGTCACTGCCCGCTCCCGCGGCACGATCACCAAAGAAGCGTCCGTGGCGTATCTCGCCAACGCGCAGATCGTTGGCGCGACTAACCCTCCGTTCCACGCGACCCGGACCGTCGTCACCTACGAGCCGGTTGGGGATACGGGCACGGCCGTGTCTTCTAGCTCTAGCTCTAGCTCTAGCTCGACCGCGGTCGCCGCCACGGATCAGCTGCCGTTCACGGGTGCCCGCATCACCACCCTCCTCCTGCTCGCCCTCGCGCTCGCACTCTCGGGAGCGGGGCTACTCCTCATCGCCAGCCGGAGACCCGATCGCATCCGACGTGAATTGAAGGCGTTCGTCCCGCTGGCGCTCTTGGTGGTGCTCGGCGGCTGTGTCTCGTCTAACGCGCCGTCCAGCGGAGCTCCCCGGGCAGCCCCGTCGGTGAAGGGACGTCACATCGAGAGCTCTCCCGCCCCCCGCCGGACCACGCACAAGACCGAGAACAAGAACGCTGGCGCCGACAACAGGCGATCCGGAGGGGCGAGCAATCCCTCAACGCCAGGGTCGGGGCCGGTCGCCACGGGCCCCATCGGAGTAACTCCTCCGGTTCCCGCCCCCGCCCCGTCGGTCGTCGCCGTTCAGCACGAGGTCCCGATCACCGCAGCCGACCTCCCGATCGACGAAGCCCCGCAGACAGATGGGTCGGACCAGATGACCTATTCATGGAACGCTCAGGGTGGCTACATCTCCACCTCGACATCCACTCGGACCTTCGAATCGAAAGACGTCTCCGTCACCGGCAGCCTGTCGGATTCGTCGGGGGCGATTCACGTTCGGGTCGCCATCAAGAACCTCGCGAAGAACCGACGGATGGCCATCTCCGGGCATGTAACTCTCGAGATACGTGGTTCGGGCATCTCACAGAACCTCATTTCTCCTGCGATCGAAGTCACTTTGACGCCCGGCGGAGCGGCGCATGCTCGATTCGATTACGCTCTGCCAACTGGGACATACGCGACAAATTTCTCGTTTGTCCCTGCCGGTCGCTGAAGGAGTTATCCGGGGTGTAGTCGAACCCTCTTGGTTACACCCATTTACTGTCAGACAAGGTCTAATCCGTGGATCCACAGGCTTCATCTCGCTGTGCATCGCTAGAGAACGCTCTTCACGCCATCCGTGGCGTCCGAGGGGCGCGAGTCCAGCTCGAAAGCGGCTTGGCAACCATCCGCGTCCTGGCCCTCCCGGAGGTGCCACACCAGGCCCTCGTCGATTCGACCCAGCGCCTGGCGACGGAGCATCTCGGCATGCACGTCCCTGCGTCACAGATCGAGATCTTGAGCTCGGGGTCCGTGGAGCCCGGGGAGGGTCGGCCTCGTCGCCGGAAGCTCAGCTCGATCACGACGTCCCGTAACTCGCACAGTTTCTCTGCGCGCGTTTCACTCGAGCTTGCCGGAGACGTTCTGATCGGCGAGAGGAGCGGCGCTGCAGGCAGAGCGGGTGAGTGGCGATCGGTCGGTCTTGCGGTGATCGACGGTCTTCGTGACCTCCTTGCGACCCCCATCGATCTCGAAACTGCCGAGGTGTTGGAAGTCGGAACTTCAAAGCTTGCGGTTGTATCGCTCTGTAAGGGCACGGAGAAGCTCGTCGGATCTGCAGTAGTCCGGCTTGACGAGCACGACGCGATAGCGCGCGCAGTGCTCAACGCGTTGAACCGTCTTCTCACGGTCGACACCATCGAGGTCGATCCCGAGCCCAGCGTCGGCGCCCATAGCGATTTCGGGGCCGCCCCAGGCGCAGCGACCCGCCCTTTTCTGTCGAGGCCCTCGACCGAGGGCCGGAATCTGTGAGGCGTTAGTGAACGAGGCCGCGTCGGAATGCCTCGGCCACGGCCTCGGTCCGATCGCGCACGTCTAGCTTTCGGAAGATCTGCTTCAGGTACGTCTTCACCGTCTCTTCGCTGACGTGTAGATGCTCGGCGACCTCGCGCGTCGACCGACCGTGCGAGAGCTCTTGAAGTACCTCGAGCTCGCGGTCGGAGAGCGCGCGCGGATCGCGCTTGCCGATGCGGCCAAATATCCCTTCGGTAACGTTCGGGTCGAGCACCGAGCGTCCTTCGGCTACATCGCGGATCGCTTGGAGCACGGCTTCCGAGCTCGACCCTTTCGAGAGATAACCATCGGCTCCTGCCTTGACGGCCTCTGCGACCGTTCCCGGATCGGTGAACATCGTCAGGACGAGCACCTTCGTGTCGGGTGAGCCTTCTTTGATCCTCTTCGTCGCCTCGAGCCCGCTCATCTTGCCGGCGAGCTTCACGTCCATCAGAACGACGTCGACGGCCGTCCGGCCCGCAGTCTCGACGGCGGCCTCACCCGTTTCGACGACATGCAGCAGCTCGATGTCGTCGTGCATGGACAGCATCACTTCGAGGCCCTGCGAGACGAGCGTGTGGTCTTCTGCGATCAACGCTTTGATCGTCACGATGCCACCGCGGCCGGAAGAACGGCTTCGACGCGCGTTCCCGTACCTGGTGTCGAGTTCAATTCGATGTGCCCTCCAACCTGCGACGCCCGCTCTTGCATGAGACGAACGCCGACGTGCTCTTGACTGATCTGGGCGGTCGTGTCGAAGCCCGAGCCGAAGTCTTCGACGACGACGTGAACCATCCCGTCATTCTCTGTGACGCGGACGCTTATCTCGTTGCTTTGGGAGTGCTTAAGTGAATTCGTGACGGCCTCCTGCACGATCTGAAGAGCCGCGATCGCTACCGGAACAAGAGGTTCTTTCGTTACTCCGCCTTCGATCACGACAGGAGTGCCCCACAATGTCGATGCCTCGTCGGCGAGACGCTCGATCGTTGCCATGAAACCACTTTCGTCGATCGTCGATCGCCTGAGGTCTACAAGAGATGCCCGCAACGCCGCCATCGAACGGTCGATCGCGTCGTGAGCGGCGCCTAACGTCGTCGCAGCGCGCTGAGAGTCGCCGGCGTTCAAGAAAGAGAGCGCGTTCCCGACTCCATAAGAGGCTGCCGCGAGGAATTGCAGCGACGAATCGTGGATGTCCGCCGCGATGCGATTGCGCTCTTCTTCGCGCTCGACGAATACTTTCTCGGAGACTTCGAGCAGCACACGCTGCTGACGGCGCAGCCTTTCCGATAGCTCCTGCTGGGCTTTGGCCCCCTGGATGCTGAGTCTGGCGAACAGCAATGGCACGAGGATCGCGATGACGACCCATTCACCGTTCGGGATCTTCTGATACGCGAGCGCGGTTGCCGCTCCGAGTCCGGTTAACAAGATGTACGAGACGACGAACCCGGTGATGAGGTCGCGGAAGATCAACTTGAGCGCTTCGGTGATCCCTATCTCGCGATCGAAGTGCACGGCCGCGGCAACGAGCGCAAGATTCACCACCAGATGCGCGAGCGCTGCCAGCACAACGAGCCATGGGTGGAACGCGTTGTTGCTCAAAGTGAACGGATAGGCCGCCGCTCCTGTCGCGAGAGCGCCCTGAGCGCGGTTGAAGAGTGCCTTGTGAGGAGGAACCTCGCGCCTGATCTCGCGAGGATCGACCGAACCGAGAGCCGCGATCAGCATCGCGATTACCGGCTGGAACAGGATCGCGATCGCGAGAAGGATCGTGAATCCCATCGTGAGCCGAGTCTCGAATCCGAGCGTCACCGGCAGCAGCTCGACGACCGCCAGAAGGATCGTCCAGTAAAGGAACTTCGACAGCGGAGGGAAGTGGTGAACGGTCGGCGCAAGGGCGACCATGAGTGCGGCGGTCAGAGCGACGACGACCCATGCGTAGATCCGACTTGCCTTCACTCTGCAATCGTAGGTAACGGCGAGTGACGTAAGCGGCTATTACGCGAAGAGGAGGGGCCTCATGAGAGCCCCTCCTCCATCGAATTCTTGGTGCGCTCTTACCACTTGAGGTGAGCACCGGCAGTCTGGAAAAGCGCGGTGATCACCGCCGCGAGACCCAACAGACGGAGTTTCACGCGGACCTCCTCTCTACCTAGAGGTGTCTGGGACAGACCGGTCCGTGAAGGACCGCCGCTCCGCTCATGGGATGTGCCTAACTAGACGTGATCCCCTCCTACCCACTCCGCTGCCCGCCCGGGTGACCGATTCGACCCGTTCGGGGGATTACGAGGCCACTGTAGCTGGAGTTAAGTACTGAGGGCAATGGCCCGATTGGGCGATTTCTGAGTCGCGGGGAGGCATCTGTGGGGTACTCGGAGCAGGGGAGCATTTCCGTCCTCATCGCCGAGAAGCACCGCGCCGTCGCCCAATCCCTGGAAAAAGTCGTGGACGGTCTGGGCATCGGAGACGTCGCCGCGCAGGCGCACACTGCCGACGATGCGCTGGAAGCGGCCACGGCGCTGTGTCCCGACATCGCACTGGTCGATCTCGACCTGTCCCCGACGTGCAACCTCGTGACCTCGATCCACAGGCGCTGTCCCTCGACCAAGATCATCGTGATGGGGGAGCCGTCCGACAAGGACGGGGCCGCGCTCGTCAGGGCGCTCGAATCGGGAGCGACCGCGGCGATCTACAAAGGCGGATCCGTGGATGAGTTCCTGCGAGCGCTCGATTCCTCCCCTTCGGCCCCCGTGGTCGCCGACGACGCTGCAGGAGTCCTGCTGCGGTCCTACATGGAGTCCATGGAGGAGAAGCGCAAGCGCGACCTGGCCACGATCGAGGCTCTCGCGGGGGCAGTCGATGCCCGCGACTCGGTCACCGGCAGCCACCAGGTACGGGTGACCCAGCTCGCTACGGAGACGCTGGCGAAGATCGATCCGTCGCTTGCCCGCAACGAAGAGGTGTGTTTCGGGTTCATGCTCCACGACATCGGCAAGATCGGAATCCCCGACGCCATCCTCAACAAGCCCGGCCCGCTCGATGGTGCTGAGTGGTCGGTCATGCGGAACCACCCCGAGCTCGGCGTGCGCATCGTCGAGCCCATCGGTTTTTCGAAGTCGGCCACCGAGATCATCCTGACCCACCACGAGCGATGGGACGGGCGGGGATACCCGCTCGGCCTTGAGAAAGAGGAGATCCCCCTGACGTCACGGGCGTTCTCGGTGGCCGATGCCTACGACGCCATGACCTCGGATCGTCCTTACAGGCCCGCGATGGAGCCCGCCGACGCGTTGGATGTCATCCGGCAGTCGGCGGGCTCTCTTTACGATCCCGCAGTCGTGGATCTGTTCGAAGAAGTGGTGGCATAAAACTTCCAGCCAGAGGGTCAGTTTTGTCCGATTGATCACGATTTTCGTCGCGAACCCCCTTTCTTCGGTCGGCGGTTCCTGTAATCTCTGAAAAGGCAGGGATTTCCAGATAGAAGGCGAACCGACCGCTCATGCAAGAGCAGTTACATCGGCTCGAGGACGAGCTCCGGCGGGTCCCTGGGGTCCGCAGCGCCCGGGTCGTCGGGGGCGAATCCCCCTCCGAGATCCATATCGTCGCTACTCGCGAGCGGTCGCCGAAGCAGGTCGTGCGCGATGTCCAGTCGCTCGCGTCTGCCGGATTCGGCATAGCGATCGATCACCGCATCGTGTCGGTCGTGCAACTCGAGGACGACCAGACCATCTCGCTCGACGAGGCGAACGTGCCGCCCCCGCCGCCGGGGCCCTCGTACACGGAGCCTCAGCCGCAAGCCCCCCCTGCGGGCGGCTTCGCAGGAAGACGGCCTCTCGTGGAATCCGTCATTGCCGCCAACCGCCATGACGATCCGTGGGTCCGCGTGACTTTGAGCTGGCCCAACGGAGAGACGACCGAAGGTGCGGTCGTCGCCGGCGCGACCCGAGAGATACGGGCTCGCGCTGCTGCATTTGCCGCCGCCCGCGCGGTGGAGGGAGCTCTACGGGCCGAAGGAGCATCGATCGACATCGAGCAAGTAATCATCCACAGGCTTGGGTCGGCCGATGCCGTGCTCGTCCGGGCGGCGTTTTCAGATCGCCACGGTGTGACGCCCGTTGTGGGCAGCGCGTTGATCTACGACGATGCCGCAACGGCCGCGGTCCACGCGCTCCTGCACGCGGTTAACCGGAAACTGTCGTAGCCCTCAAGACGCTCTTCGCAACAAGCGTCCGTCGGTAGACGAGCCATCCGATACCCAGCGCCAGCACGACATCGCCGACGCTGAATATCTGCTGACTGTTGGGGATCGGGATCACGTCACCCAAGAAACGCAGCCGCGTGTCCGGGCCCATGCGTTCGTGCTTGAATCCGATGTCGTTCAGGTTAGAGGCCACGCCGGCCTCCCTCGCGGCGCTCACGGACACCGGCATCGCACCGTTTACGCCGATGACCACCAGGTTCAAGGCAAGCCCGACACCGGCGATCGCGAGCCCCGGTAAGTGACGGTTCGCGAAGAGGAAGACCGCGATGGCCGCAGTCGTGGCGAGCAACAGAGTGAATGCGAACGTTCCGTGTATCCAAGACGGCGACCAGAACTCGAAGACGAGCTGCACGATGAGTGCCGCGTAGAGAAGAGGTACCCACTTGAAGTGAGTCTCCGCGAGCGTCCGGAGCGACCCGCCCCTCAATACCGCAACGACCGCGGCGACCGCGCCGACGAGAAGTGCTACAAGCATCGGATCTCGATGAACATCGTCACCATCGCAGGATAGGGGTGACGGCGCTCTGTCCGGCGGACTTATCGCCTACAAGCGAGACGCTGCCGGCTCGTCGAGCAAAAAGGTTGCATCGGGATGCTCGGCAAGGGATCTCACCGGCAGCTCGTGCGGCACCTCGTGCCCGTTAACCGCGCGCGCAACGGCGTCGGATTTGTCGCTACCTGTGACGACGAGGAAGATCTTCCTTGCCGAAGCCATCGCGGGCGGAGTCATCGTCACGCCGTTCATGCCGTCCGGTCGCTCCACGGCAGCGCAGAGCTGCGACGAAGTAAGCGCCGCAGAGCCGGGGAACATCGCACCGATGTGGCCTTCGGCCCCCATTCCGAGCATCATCAGATCGAAGCCGTCGGCAACGGCCGGGGCGATCGCCGCACCGTAGCTCTGCGCGGCGATGTCCGGCTCGTCTTCACCGTGGATCCTGAAGACTTCAGCCGGGTCCACTTCCGTGAGGAGCTTCTCCCTGACCATCTTGTAATTGCTGCTGTCGTCGGTCGGCGGCACGCATCGCTCGTCCGAGAAGAAAACCTGGATGCCGGACCAGTCGAGCGTCCGACGCGCTAGGTGGCCGTACACACGCGCGGCCGTTCCTCCGCCGGTCAGCACGAACGTGCCGACCTGCGGCAACGAGCCGCCGATCGTCTCTGCGACGGCTTCGGCGAACTCTGTCTCGGACCACGTCCGAACCGAGAAAGTCATCGGTCGTCGCGCCACCGCCGGTTGTCGCGGCGCAACAGATCGTCCGCCGCTGCGGGGCCCCACGACCCGGGCTTGTAGAAGCCCGGACGTCCCCCTTGCTGCCAGTATTCGAGCAAGCACGTGACGATCTCCCATGCTTGTTCGATCTCGTCGGCGCGCGCGAACAACGTTGCGTCGCCGAGCATGCAATCGAGTAACAGCCGCTCGTATGCCTCCGGGGTCCCCGAGCCGAAGTCGGACTCGTAATCGAAATCCATCTCGACGGTCCGGACCTCGACGCGGGGGCCGGAGACCTTCGTGCCGAAACGCAAGCTCATCCCTTCGTCGGGCTGTAGTCGCGCGATCAGGACATTGGGTTCGAGCTCTTCGGTATCGGTTTTCGAGAAAAGGAGGTGGGGGACCCGGTTGAATTGGATCGCGATCTCGGTTTTCTTGGACGCGAGCTTCTTTCCGGTACGGACGTAGAACGGCACGTCTGCCCACCGCCAGTTGTCGATCAACAGCTTCATAGCGACGAACGTCTCGGTCGATGAGCTCGCATCGACGCCTTCGACGTCTCGATATCCCTCGTACTGGCCGCGGGCGGCGATCTCACCGCAATCCCCGACCGAAGTGCGATGTACGGCGCGCAGAACCTGAACCTTCGCGTCCCGGATCGTGTCCGCGTCCCACGCGACCGGGGGCTCCATCGCTACGAGCGCGACCAGCTGAAGAAGATGGTTCTGCAGGACGTCTCGCAGCGCTCCGGTCTGTTCGTAGAACGACGCGCGGTCCTCGACGCCGATGTCTTCTGCGACCGTGATCTGGACGTGGTCGATGTAGCGCCGGTTCCATACGGGTTCCCAGATCGCATTCGCGAAGCGGAACACCAGCAGATTCTGAACTGTCTCTTTGCCGAGGTAATGGTCGATCCGGAAGATCTGTTCCTCGTTGAAAGTAGTTGAGAGCGTTGCATTCAATTCGCGAGCGCTCGCGAGATCCGTGCCGAATGGTTTCTCGACCACCAACCGTTGCCACCCACCCGTGTCGCACAGGCCGTTCT
>JALZGD010000326.1 GCA_030861205.1 Actinomycetota bacterium | reverse complement strand
CCGAAACTCCCGGCACCTCCGTCGGATATTGGAACGCAAGGAAGATCCCGCGCCGCGCGCGCTCGTCGGCCGCAAGATCGAGGATGCTCTCGCCGTTGTACGTCACCTTCCCGCCCGTCACTTCATAGCCAGGGCGACCTGTGAGCACGTACGCGAGCGTCGATTTGCCCGACCCGTTCGGTCCCATGATTGCGTGGATCTGCCCCTTGTCGAGCTGGAGGTCCAGGCCTTTCAGGATCTCGCGACCCTCGACCTCGACATGGAGGTCCTCGATCACCAATAACTTGTCACTCACCGTGTCTCACCTCTCGACTGTCATTCGCGGGCCGACCAGGACAAGATCGCCCTCGAGCTTCACTTCGTAAGCGGGCTCAGGCTTCGTCGCCGGAAGGATGCGCACGCTCCCGTCCACGACGTTGAAGTGGGAGCCGTGCAGCGGGCATTCCACCTCTAGCTCATCGGGGTCGAAATCTGCGCAGTCACACGATCGATCCCGCGGCTCATCAGATAGAAGAGATGCTCCTCCTCCACCGGCGACACCGTTGCGCCATGCGTACAGCGAACTTCATTGGCTTCGATCTCGAGCTGCGGGATCGAGCGCGCCATCGCATCGTCTGACAGGACGAGGTTGCGGTTGGCTTGGTACGCGTCGGTCCCTTGAGCCAGCCGTGCTACACGGATCAGGCCCGAGTATTCAGACCGTGACTTCTCCTTGAGCGCGCCTTTGTAGAGAAGATCCGAGGTCGCATGCGGCGCGTCGTGCGACTGGAGTGTCCGCTGGGCGAAATGCTGGTCGCGGTCGGCGAAGTACAAGCCGAGCATCTCCGAAAAGCTGCCCTCGCCCTTCAACACCGACTCGACCTGGGTCCGCGCGAAAGACGCACCGAGGTTGACCGCGAGGCTCCTGACTCACGTTGCGACCCCACGTTTGCAACGAGATGTAATTGACCGTCGCCCCGCGACGAGCTTCGACCTCGACGACGCTGGAGCTCAATGCCGGCTCGTCGGAATCGGCGGAAACGAACCTGTCGACGAACGTGAGTGCAGCTTGGGACTCGACCACGATCGTCGTGTGGGGGAAAGTCGATCCGCCGCCCGCCACGCGCCGGGTGACCTCGATCGGAATCTCCACCTCGACGCCGCGCGGTACGTAGACCAGGACGTCGTCCGAATGGAACGCGGCGTGTAGAGCCGTGAAGCGATGCTCGTCGACGGCGACGTCGGTGAAGAAATGGTCCCTGAGGAGATCGGGATGGTCGCTCGCCGCCGTGCGGAAGCTCTCCACGATGACGCCCTTGGCTGCGATATCGGCGAGGAGATCGATCTGGGTCGAGGCTGCTTCGGGTGCGCTGAAAGCGCCGAAATCGAATCCCCGCACGTCGACGTAACGCCATTCCTCGCCCTTCGGGTCGGGGTCGTCGAGCTTCTCGAAGACGTCAAAGGCGTGCACGCGTCGTTCGGTCAGCCAGCCGGGCTCCGCCAGCGCGGCCGCGAGGTCGTCGATCGCAGAGCGTGTGAGACCAGAGGCCATACGGGACAAACCGTCCTTTCCGGGGGGTGAGGCCCTCAACGATATCAACAGTTAGGTTTGCCTAACCTTCCCGCCCGAGGACCTATTGCGTCAGCGCTAGGTCGGCGAGGCGCTCCCCTATCAATGGGGCGAACTTGAAACCGTGGCCACTGCAGGGCGATCCGACGACTATCGAGCCATGACGCTCGAGGACGAAGTGCTCGTCGTCGGTGTTCGTGTAGATGCACGTCTCGACTGCGACAGGCTCGGGGTCCACGGCGGCGATCCGCTTGCGTGCCCATTCGACAACGGCGTCGATCGCGTGCGGTTCGGCGTGACCCTCGACGTCGGGATCGGTCGACGGGCCCGCGATGTGGAAGCCGGCCCTGATCACGTCGTCGCCGTAGCCGATCGAAGGCAGCGCATATGCCGCCGGTGTCCCCCACTCGACGACCGGTAGTGAGAGGGCCGGACCTCGGAGATACACGATCGTCTCGCGCGACGGCCATACGTCGAGATCGATCGCGGCCCCCTCGAGCAACGGTTTCGCCCAAGCGCCGGCAGTCACCAGGCACACCCCGGCTTCGATCTCTTCGTCGTCGACTGTCAGAACCACGCGATCCGAGTCGTCACGCAGACGCTTCACAACACGATGCTCTTCGAGCGTCGCGCCACGGGATCGAGCTGAATCGGCGAACGACCGCCATGCACGATCCGCCGCGATCAACGCCGCATCCGGCTGGTACAAGACGGCGTCGTCTGCCCCGAATGTGATCGACGGCCACCGCGTTGACGCGTCCCTGCCGGCGAGGATCTCGAAAGCCGCGTCGTGTTCGGAAAGCGCATGGGCGTTCTCGTCGATGCCGGCGCCCATGTCG
>JALZGD010000121.1 GCA_030861205.1 Actinomycetota bacterium | reverse complement strand
GGATAACGCCGCGCGGAGTGTCGGCTATTCCGATGGTGACCGTGACGCCCGCGGCCTCTCGAGGGCACCTGTAGCGGTCGCCGTGATCGCGGTCCATGCAGCGCCCAGCATCAGACCGGCGACGACATCGGTCGGCCAATGGACGCCGAGATAAACACGGCTGAACGCGACGAGGGCGGGGACCACCAACGCGGCCGCCCATACCCATACAGATGCAACCCAGCCGAGCTTGCGCGTCGCGAGATACGCCGCCGCTAGGAAGAACGCCGCCGAGACCGTCGCATGCCCGCTTGGGAAGGAGCTTCCTCCGATGTGGATCGCCGGGTGGATCGACGGACGGGGGCGCTCTATCAACACCTTCAGGAGGTTGAACAGCGCGTAGCCTCCGGCGACCGTGCCGGTTATGAACGCGCTCCATCGCGGCTTGCGGGTAAACACATAAACGGCTCCGGCGACGAGAACCGTCGCCGGCACGATGAAGCCGTTCCCACCGAAGAAAGTCACTACCTTCATGGCCGTCGTGAGACCAGGCGTCCGATGATCGACGAGATACGTGAGCACGGGCCGGTCGAATAACGCCAGCTCGTCGTGCGCGAGGACGTCTTGCATGATCGATCCAAATCCCCACGCGATCAGCACGATCAATAGCAACCCCGCAGTAACGAACAGACCGAACCGTTCCCGAGGGTCGAAACGCGCGACTAACCAGTCGATCTCACGTCGCCGGCGGTCTCGCAAACGCGCGATCCGCGGTCGTTCGAGGAATCGGTGCCAGCGCTCGCGGAAAACTTCCCTGTGCCCCGCTATCCAGCGGACGAGGAAGACGATTCCCACGATGACTGCGAACATGATCAACAACAGCAGGCTCGCGCGTCCCGCCCACTTCTCGACCACTTGATAGGAGCGCCCTGCGGCGAAGCCGAGGAGCACGAACCCGGTCGCCCAGATGACTCCCCCGGCGACGTTGTAGACGACGAAGGTTCCGTAAGGGATGCCGGCCATCCCCGCAAGAGCAGGCACGATCGCGCGCAACAAGCCGACGAAGCGACCGAAGAAGATCGCCCGACCCCCGCGCTGCTTTAGGGCCTCTTGACCTTTGTCCCATCGTTCGTCACCGATCCATCGGCCGAGGCGCGAATGCATCATGCGGGGGCCGAGGTGTCGGCCGATCTCGTACCCGATCGAGTCGCCCACGATCGCACCGAGGCAGCCAGCGACGATCATTACCCACAGGCTGGCGCGGCCCTGGTAGCAAAGAACTCCCGCGACGAGCATCGCCGTTTCGCCCGGGACGAACAGACCGACGAACGCGGAAGCCTCGGCTGCGGCGAGTACGAATAGAAGTACGTAAGCCCACGGGTCCGCAAGCCGCAGGAGGAAGCCCACGGACGGTTGCTACCACAGGGTCGCCGCTACCTCGCTACCGGCTAGGGTGGTCGGCCTGTCGAGATCGCAAACGGATCGAAAGGAGCCTCGATGAGCACCCTTGCCGAAACGATCGCCGCGAAGCCGCGCGCGAGGTCTTCGGTGATCACCGACGTCAGCCTGGTCGTCCTCGGCAGCCTGGTCGTAGCGGGCTTCGCTCAGATCTCGATACACCTTGGGTTCACCCCCGTTCCGATCACCGGGCAGACACTCGGTGTACTTCTGGTTGGAGGAGCGCTCGGCGCATGGCGAGGCGGAGCCGCGCTCGCGCTCTACCTGCTAGAGGGAGCGCTCGGAGCGCCTTTCTTCGCATCCGGGACGCACGGCGTCTCCCTGCTGAAGGCATCGTCGGCGACGGGTGGCTACCTGTGGGGATTCGTCGTGGCTGCGATCGTGATCGGATGGCTCGCAGAGCGTCGAAGCGATCGCAAGGTTGTCAGCGCGCTCGGGACGTTCTTCTTGGGCGAAGCGATCATCTTCACGTTCGGAGTCGCGTGGTTGGCCCACGCGATAGGCGTCTCCGGCCAGATAGCGGTCGAGAAGGGCCTCTACCCGTTCGTCGTAGGCGACGCGATCAAGGTCGGTATCGCGGCCCTCGCGCTGCCGGCCGCGTGGCGCTTCACGAGGAAGAGCTAACAGCCGACTCAGCAACTTACGGATGGGATGAAGTTGCAGAAGTTGTGACCGGGGCCCCCGTTGCGCTTGTCGGCACCGAAGGCAGCGATCAACGCGTCGTTCCCACCTCCGCCGTCGAGGACGTCCTGCGCCGGGCCTCCGATGAGGACGTCGTTGCCGTCCGACCCTGACAGCCTGTCGCTCTGATCATCTCCGGTCTCGAAGTCGTCACCGGGGCCGCCGTTCGAGCGGTCGTCACCCGTGGTACCGAGCATCATGTCGTTGCCATCGTCGCCTGATAGCTGATCGGGGTCCGACCCGCCGTCGATGTGATCGTTCCCCGGGCCCCCGGAAATGGTGTCTGCACCGCCGACGCCGTACAGATAGTCGTCGTCCTCGGATCCCGAGATGGTGTCGTTCCCATCGCTTCCGAAGACCGTGTCCGATCCCAAGCCGCCGGTCAGTCTGTCGTTGCCGTCACCTGAATCGATGAAGTCATCGCCGTCGCCGCCGTCTATCGAATCCGCGCCGCCGCCGGTAACCGCGACATCGTTGCCGGCGCCCAAGTCGATGTCTGCGTCGCCGGAGTTCGCCGAAACCTCGTCGTTGCCGTCGCCGCCATAGATGGTGGGATCACTTCCGGTCGCTTCGATCGAATCGTTACCGCCACCGCCACAGATCACGGCCTTCTTCGCGCTGCTCTCGAGCAGATCCGGACCGGGAGTCCCCGCAACATCACAGTGATGGCCGTCGACTGTGCCGGGCCCGTAGTTCGGGCTGTCGACCTGTTCGCAGTCGCGACCAGACACGGGCTCGCATTGGTCGGCGCCCGCACCACCGTCCAATGAGTCGCTCGAGCCTCCGCCTATCAATGTGTCGTCGCCGGGCCCGCCGGACATGTCGTCGGCGGCTCCCCCACCGAAAAGAGTGTCGTTGTCGTCTCCGCCAAACAGGCCGTCGGTGTCCTCGTCGCCGAACATCGAGTCATCGCCGGCGCCTGCCGCGACGTTGTCGGCGCCTTTGCCGCCCGAGATCGAATCGTTGCCGTCGCCGGCGTCGATGCGGTCGTTGTCCGTGCCACCCGCGATCACGTCGTCTCCGATACCGCCCTCGATCTGATCCTTGCCGGACTCGCCGGAGATCACATCGTTGCCGTCCTCGCCATCGAGCGTGTCGTCTCCGTTCTCGCCCGTGATGTGGTCGTTTCCGGGGCCGCCGAAGGCGTGGTCGGTGCCGAGCCCCGCCTCTATCGAATCGTTGCCGGCTCCGCCGTAGAGATGATTTGCGCCGGGCCCGCCGTCGACCGAGTCGTTGCCCGGGCCTCCCGACAATTTCACGTCGTTACCGGTATCGCCTTCGATCGAATCGTCTCCGCCGCCACCCAGAACCGTGTCTTGGCCTCCGGCACCGTCGATCAGGTCGCTGCCCGCGCCTCCCGACAGGCGGTCGTTGCCGTTGAGACCGAAGACGTAATCAGCGCCGTCGCCACCGTCGAGCACATCGCGATTCGACTGGTGGCTGTCGCCCGCGACGACGAAGTCCGCGCCCCCACCGCCCGAGACGTGATCTGCTCCGTCGTTACCGAATAGGGTGTCGTTCCCGTCACCGCCAATGATGGTGTCGGCTCCGTCGGCCCCCAGGACGTAATCGTTACCGCCCCCGGCGACGACGCGATCGTCGCCTCCGTGGGCGAATATGACGTCGTTACCCCCGAGGCCGCAGATGACGTCGTGATGCTCGGTCCCGTTTATGTGGTCCGCATGAGGAGTCCCGGTGATCGTGCACGCCGATGCGGCCGCGTGGCCGAGCGGAAGACATGCGGACACGACGGCCAAAGCCGCGATCGCTACGCCGAGACGTCGCCCGAACGGCTTCATCCGGTAGATGGAATCGACAAACGGCCGGGTCGCCTATACGCAAATGTAGAAAGCCCGCACGAGACCAGCGTGACGCCCCGCCGCTACCATTTAACGATGCGGGCACCTCAGCATGTGGCACCCGTACGAGCGACGGCCCGCGAGGCGCAAGGTGCCGAGCTCCGCCGGCGGGGTCTGAGAGAAACCTTCGGTGAACCTCGCTAACGTCATCGACGGAGCCCTGAACGATCGAGCCATCGTCTTCGGGTCTCTGCCCCCGCATGGCCGCGACCTCGATCTGTTGGTGCGCGATCACTCTTTGCGGGCGGTCACGACCGCCCTCGAAAAGAGAGGAGCGACTAACTCGGGCGAGGAGTGGGCTCTGTTCACCGGCTGCAAGGTGCAATCCGCGGATGTCGTTCCCGCCTCAGACTGGCGGCTGACGCCCGGTGCGCTGGCAGCCTTGTTCGAGGACTCACTTCCGCTTCAGAAGTTCAATCACATTCGCAAACCGGCACCACGGCACGTGCTCCTCATCCTTGCTCGCCGTCGCGCGTTCGACGAAGGGTCGCTGCGGGACAAGCACAAAGCGAGGATCCAACAGGCCTTGCTCGATGACAAAGCCGGGTGGGCGTCGGCGCGCTCCGAAGCCGAGTCGTGGCGTGCGATCGCTGCGCTCGAGTGCCTACATCGCGAGTATCAAGGGCGAACGCCTCCCGATCGACTCCGTGCTCGGGCGAGAGGCGAGATCTTGGAGAGATCGAGCGCACGCGGGTGGATCAGCCTCGTCCCCCATCCGCGACGTGGCACGGTCGTTGCACTCTCGGGTCTCGATGGTTCGGGCAAGACCACTCAGGCGACGCATCTGCACGCGACGCTCGAACAGCTGGGGATCGAGGCCGTCGTGGAGGAGACGAGGATCACCGCGATCCCGTCCTTCAACGACGTCACTGCGCCCGCGAAGCGGCCTCTCGCAGCCGACGAGCAATCACGGGAACCGTCCGGTGCAGTACGGCAGGAACCGCACGAGCCCCGACGGGCCAACCCACTCGTCGATTACGTAGCGTCGTGCATCGTCGCGATCAAAGATGGGATGGCGCACCGGCGCGCCACGGCGCGGCATCTTCGCAACGCGAGGGTCGTGATCTGCGACGGCTACGCCCTCGATTCGATCGTGCGGTTACGGGCCCTCTTCGGACACGCGTCGCGCTTCAGGCTGCAGACCGCCATCATCAAGGGCCTCTCCCCGACTCCCGCCGCCGCGTACTGGCTCGAAGTGCCGAGCGAGACATCCGTCGCTCGCAACGCAGACCGATACACGGCAGAGGACCTGCGCGCGCGATCTGCCGTGTACCGACAGTTACTCGAACAGTTGTCCGTCACGCGGCTAGACGGAACCGCATCTGTCGACGCGTTGTGCGAGCTGATCGCGAGGGATTGCTGGCCGCGTCTCTAACTCACGTCACCCCGGAAGAGTGACTACCATCCGGCACCCCGCCGGCCGGCCCTGCTCGGCACGTATGGAACCCCCGTGAAGATCGACGATCCAACGAGCGATCGCGAGGCCCAACCCCGATCCCCCGTCTTTCGAAGAGCGTGCCGCATCCGAGCGATAGAAGCGCTCGAAGACGAGCGACGCTTCGTTCGCGGGGATGCCGGGCCCTTCGTCGGTGACCGCCAGCTCGATCCCGTCGGGTGCCGAACGCGCTGCGATCTTCACGCAACCACCGTCGGGTGAATGACGAACCGCGTTCTCCACGAGGTTCGTCAGTACCTGGTGCACGCGCTCCGGATCCGCAGTAGCGGTGAGAGATGGTGGGTCGATCGACATCGCGATGTCCACCGTCTTCCCATCACGCTGCTGAGCGTTCAGCCGCGCTTCGTACATAGCCTGCTCGACGAGGTCCGAGACCCCGAAGGTCGTCACCTGCAAAGGAACGACGCCCGATTCGAATTTCGATAGGTCGAGCAGTTGTCCGACCAACCTGCCGAGCCGCTCGACTTGAGCCAACATGATCCGGAAAGTCGCGGGGTCCGGCGTCCCGACCTCGTCGACGAGGTTCTCGAGGACGGCCTGCAGCGCGCTGATCGGTGTCCGGAGCTCGTGCGACACGTTGGCGATGAGGTCTCGCCGAGTGCGGTCGACTTCCGCAAGCTCCGCCGCCATCTGATTGAACGCCCTCGCGAGCTCTCCGACCTCGTCGCGGGAGGTCGCCGTGACGCGGCGCTCGTAATCGCCCTTCGACATCGCCTGCGCGGCATCCGCCATCTCTCGCAGAGGCGAAGTCATCCCGCGCGCAAGAATCTGCACCATCACGAGGGCGAGCGCGAGGGCACCCAGAGCGAGCAATAGAAGTGGGATGTCGGTTTTCACTCCGGCAACGACGACCACGATCGTCACGACGACGGCCGCGACGATCACAACACCTAGCTTCGTCTTGATCGAGCCGAGGAAGTCGAGAGGTCTCACGTTGCGTCCTCCGGTGTGCGCGCGTCGAGCGCGTAGCCCACTCCGTGGACCGTGCGGACGAGGTTCTGGCCGAGCTTCCGTCTGAGCGCGCCGATGTGCGAATCGATCGTGCGCGCGCCCGATCCGTCCCTGTATCCCCACACGTCCATCAGCAGTTGCTCACGCGAGAACACGACCTCGGGATGCGACGCAAGCTGATACAGGAGGTCGAACTCCAAAGGCGTCAGGTGAACGGTCCTTCCCCCCCGTAGCACCTGCCGACGGGCCGGGTCCATCTCGACATCTGCGAACCGCAAAACGCGGCCGGGCGGTGCCGGCGATCGATCGATGCGACGCAACAGAGCTTGGACACGAGCAACGAGCTCTCGGACACTGAACGGCTTGGTCATGTAATCGTCGGCTCCGACTCCGAGCCCGACCAAGACGTCGGTCTCGGAATCCCGGGCCGTGAGCATCAGCACCGCCACGGGACGGTCTTTCTGGATGCGGCGGCACACCTCGAGGCCGTCGAAGCCTGGAAGCATCAGGTCCAGGACGACGAGGTCGGGCCGCGATCTTTCGCATAGCTCGACACCTGCCGGTCCGTCCGACGCCGTCTCGACCCTGAAACCTTCCTTGCGCAGGCGTGCTGCGACCGCGGAGGCGATCGCCTCCTCGTCCTCGATGACTGCGATCGTTCGTGGGGCCATTCGGCCTGCAAGCCTATGGACTCCGTGCAAAGACCGGGCATGGCAGATGTCAAGAAGCTGTCGGGGCCTCGTCGGTGCTCTATCTTCAGAAAGACCCGAATGCATCGTGGAGGTTCCACCGGTGGCGACAACGACTAGTCCCAAGCGCCTACTG